>NZ_JAMTCC010000008.1:0-160275 GCF_025370265.1 Shewanella septentrionalis
ATCTTCACCTTGTCTGTTTGGAGCGAGTCATGACCTCGGCCAGAAGAATGCTTATCGATGCTAATACAACGCCCTTCTATCATGTGATAAATCGCTGTGTCAGAAGGGCTTTTCTGTGCGGTGAAGATAAACTCACAGGCCGCAGTTATGAACATAGACGTGGCTAACGAAAAACGGGGACAGCCATGTCTTTTTGTGCTTTGTCCCCTCTTCTACTAGTCTTTAGATTATCTTCACCTTGTCTGTTTGGAGCGAGTCATGACCTCGGCCAGAAGAATGCTTATCGATGCCAATACAACGCCCTTCTATCATGTGATAAATCGCTGTGTCAGAAGGGCTTTTCTTTGCGGTGAAGATAAACTCACAGGCCGCAGTTATGAACATAGACGTGGCTGGATTGTCGATAAAATCAAAGCATTATCTGCTATCTTTTGTATCGACATTTGCGCCTATGCAGTGATGAACAACCATTACCATTTAGAAAAGCGGGGACAGCCATGTCTTTTTGTGCTTTGTCCCCTCTTATACTAGCCTTTACATTATCTTGATTGCGTCTGTTTGGAGCAGATGATGACCCCGGCCAGAAGAATGCTTATCGATGCTAATACAACGCCCTTCTATCATGTGATAAATCGCTGTGTCAGAAGGGCTTTTCTGTGCGGTGAGGATAAACTCACAGGCCGCAGTTATGAGCATAGACGTGACTGGATTGTCGATAAAATCAAAGCATTATCCACCATCTTTAGACACTAAAATCCTTTGCGCTTGACGCTTAATACCCAAAAATCCACTCATGGGTGCCACTTTTTTAACTTAGCCATGCCCCAAAACCTCGCACGTTTCAGCTAAATCGGAGAATTTACCGTGAGAAGATTAAATTTAAAACCTTTATAAACAATAGATTAAGAAAAGTGGGGACAGCCATGTCTTTTTGTGCTTTATCCCCTCTTATACTAGTCTTACATTATCTTGATTGCGTCTGTTTGGAGCGGATGATGACCTCGGCCAGAAGAATGCTTATCGATGCTAATACAACGCCCTTCTATCATGTGATAAATCGCTGTGTCAGAAGGGCTTTTCTGTGCGGTGAGGATAAACTCACTGGCCGCAGTTATAAGCATAGACGTGGCTGGATTGTCGATAAAATCAAAGCATTATCTGCTATCTTTTGTATCGACATTTGCGCCTATGCGGTGATGAGCAATCACTATCATTTAGTGCTTAAGATTGACGTGGAGAAGGCTAAATCGTTAACGCAAAGAGACATTATCAGTCGCTGGTGTCAAATCACCAAAGGCCATGCGATTGCCACTAAATATATGAATGGTGATGCCTTAATCGACGGTGAACGCATGTTACTCGATGCCTTAATTGCCGAGTGGCAAGAGCGATTAAGCAGTATTTCTTGGTTTATGCGATGCCTAAATGAAGATATTGCCCGTAAAGCAAATCGAGAAGATGAGTGCAAAGGTGCCTTCTGGGAAGGCCGTTTCAAATCCCAAGCTTTGCTAGATGAGCAAGCCTTACTAGCCTGCATGATGTACGTGGATTTAAACCCTATTCGAGCAGGGATTGCCGACTCTTTGCAATCCTCTGATTTTACATCAATTCAAGAACGTCTAAATGCACTTTCCCCTAACAGCATCACACCACTGATAATCAAAACCCCAGTAGATAACTCTCAGCCAACACTACATAAATCCCTCGCAAAATTTGATGGTGCAACGCACCTTCATCGGCAAACGGGCATCCCTTTTCATTTTGCGGATTATCTGGAACTTATCGATTGGACTGGCCGCGCCATTCGCCATGATAAAAAAGGCTTTATCGATAATCAGCGACCAAAACTGCTCAATGAGTTAGGGATTGCATCAGATGCTTGGCTCAGCTCTGCTAAAGATTTTCGCCGCCAGTACAGTGGCATCAGTGGTCGTTGGGATGCGATGTGCGCTTTTAAACTTCAGCAAGGTGGTAAATGGTGTAGAGGAAAATCGAGTAGCGAAGCTCTGCATCCAAATCAACCTTTAGGATAAACGAACCGTTCCCCACTCTTTATCTGCAGTTAAATTTCGACACTAAAATCCTTTGCGCTTGCCGCTTAATACCCAAAAATCCACTCATGGGTGCCACTTTTTTAACTTAGCCATGCCCCAAAACCTCGCACGTTTCAGTTAAACCTGAGAATTTACCGAGAGAAGATTAAATTTAAAACCTTTATAAACAATAGATTAAATCGGAAGGTAAGCAGAAGGTATCTTTTCTTTGCGAAGAATAAAGTCATCATCAGAAAAGCGCTTAGCGCAGATGGCATTAGGTTCACGGAGAATGATAACAATGACAAGCTCACCTAAACTGACACGTTCACAACATCCATTATCACTTGTGGGTGAAGGCAATGGTTCACAGTGTACTGCGCAGCAAGGCTTGGTCGAGCCCGCATTGCCGTTAACCTTCTTCGAGCATGCCTCGATTGAAACGATTCAACAGTTTATTCAGCATCTAACTGAGCCTGTGATTATCGTCAATGCCCAAGGTTACATTTACTTTAGCAATAGCAAAGGTGCTGACTTGCTGACATGCCCGCAGGCCAGTTTGAAGGGACAAGATTGGCGCAACTTTTTGACCGAACACCATCAAGCTCGCTACGACAATCTGCTGAGCAATGATATTAAGCTAGGCAAAAACTGCGGCATTCCAGTGCAGCACTGCGCCGAAGAAATCACCCTCATTACCGCCTCAGGCAAAGCAAAAGATGTCGAACTCTCCATTTCCTACATCCCAAGTCATGAACCTCTGTTTGTGATGATGATGCACGATTTGACGCAGCACAAAGCGGAAAATCAAAAGCTACGTAAATTGGCCGCCACAGATTCACTGACTGGGCTGGCGAACCGCCGATATTTTGATGAAATGCTGCATCACTATTGGGAAGAATGTACAGGTAAGCTGCGCCCTATCAGCGTGGTGATTATCGATGTGGATTATTTCAAAGTGTTCAACGACCAATTCGGCCATATCCAAGGCGACGAATGCCTACGTAAGATTGCCAAAGTGATTGCTGACATAGTGCCGATAGAAATTGGCCTGGCAGCGCGTTACGGCGGTGAAGAATTCGCGCTAATTCTGCCAAGCCACAATGCCAAAATGGCACTCACCATTGCCCAAAAAGTGCAGCAAGGGATTAATGACCTGCGCTTTACTGAGCAAGGCTTGCGCGACTATGTCTCTGTGAGCGCGAGTCAAGGGATTGCGAGCGAAATCAATGGCCAGTTCCGTACCTCACTCGCCATGCTATGCGCCGCCGATACCGCATTGTATCGCGCCAAAGCCGATGGCCGTGACAGGATCAATACATCGCTTTAATACCTATTAATTGGCGACTTGTTTGCCCGCAACTGATTTACCCAAAACTGATTGACCCAAAACATAGTTACCCGCGGCTTAGTTACCCGCAATTGATTAACAACGGGATGAATGACCTCAGTAGGCGCTTTAGCGCATTGAGGAAAACACGCAAAGCACACGAAAGGACGCATGAATATGGACAAGCTTGAGGCATCAAGAAATATACGGGCAGTGATTGAAAAAAGCTTACCCGTGAGCACGTCACCCCTTGCCATATTCACTTACCAGTGTTGGTTGAAAACCAGCGCAGGTGGGCGTGTGTTCCATTATAAAACTGATAGGGAAGATACCTATTTCGCGGTGGATATTAATTCACTAGGGCATATTGAATGCGTGATTAATACCACCTTGCTGCGGGTTGAAGCAATATCAACCTTAGGTGGACTCAACGACGGTCAGTGGCACTTATTGTCTATCTGCCATGAATACCATGAAATCAGTTGTTATGTGGATGGTGAAATTACCCATACACAACTCAATAATCTGTCACTGGTTGCCGACAATGAATTTTTAATTGAAAACGTGTCTTTACCGAATCATCGCGATACACATTTCGATGGTGAAATATTTGGCATCACCATACTCAATCGATTATTAACCCGAACTGAAATCGTTGACTATTACCGTAATCCAGCGCAACAAAGATCGATTAGCGAAAATAACCTTTACATTTATCAGCATCAAGATGCACATAATATTCGTGGTGAAAACTTTATTCCACTTAAAAGACAAAAAGTGCTGCTGGTCATATTTAATGATACTGAACATCAATTCATAAAAACCACTACGGATAGCAACACCTATAATCAACAACTGCCTAAGATTATTCCGCCCCACGAACGCCGAGCCTATATTATTGAATGTAACTATAACACTTGGCCTAATTTTAGTTATTTAGTGAATTACACGGCGAGTAATCAAGCGGATATTACACTCAATATTGAAGTGTTTAAATCGCTGACGGCCTATCGCTCTAATATTAAAGTCACCGTCGCAAATGAACTGGAACGGGATTGTTTGATTATTCAATCAACCGAAGAAGAATTAAGTGCTGAAGTGCGTATTAGTGAAAACTTAGTGATCACTCAAGCCAAAAACTTTGTTAATTTCATCAATGAAGTTCGCGCACACATTCCGGCCGATAATATTATTACCGGTGGCCATTATTATAGTGAGCAGCAACTCTCGATCAGCACAGGTAAGCAAATGATTGCCTATCAACAGGCTTGCCAACTGTTCAACCGCAGGTTACAAAAAAAGCCACTGGCGATCATCAAATGCACGTCAACTGAAGAAGTCAAAATCGCCTATAAGGCGGCCATCGATTATAACTTGCCAATCAGCGTGCGCTCGGGTGGGAATGATCACGAAGGTGAAAGCACTGAAACGAATACCGTAGTGTTAGATCTGTTGAAGATGGATAGCCTCACTTTAGATCCCATCACAGGTATTGCGGCCATTGGCCCAGGCAATCGCTTTATCAATCTCACCACTGCCCTTGCGAAAAAAGGCGTGATGATCCCCCATGGCACTAGTGGCAACGTTGCCTTAGCGGGATTTATTATGGGCGGCGGCTCAGGACCTTGGACCCGCAAATACGGCATGTGCTGCGAATCCCTATTACAGGCAGAAATCGTCCTCGGCATTGGTGAAACCCAAGTCGTCTCGGTTGCCAATAAACCAGAGTTACTCTGGGCGCTCAAGGGTGGCGGCGGATTAAGTTACGGCATAGTGACCCGCTTTTTTGTGCAAACCTTTCCACTACCGCCTTGCCTTATCAAGTTTGAATTAGAGTGGAATTGCTATGATAAACAAACCCAAGAACTCATTGAGTACACCCCAACCAAAGACATTTTACAGCGCTGGGAAGCCATCATTAATGCCGACAGCACAGGCTGTTTGATTGGCACCAATCTCAAGATAAATGCCAGACATTTACCCGCAGAACAACACAAAACGACTGACATAGACACTGAGTCGATTAAGCATAACTGCTTGATGTATGGCTTTTGGGAAGGCAATTCCGCCAGTCTGAATCACTTTATCCAGACACAATTTAATGAGTTTGACCTAGTGCCCAATGAAATTCGCATCGAGGGGATGGGCGGACTCACCAAAGCCTACGGTGAAAACTTAATGGCCAATTGGGAAAGGGAATCTTTTCAACATCTGCAAGCTGACTTACAAGGCATAAGCCGCTCACCTAATCCAGCCGATGTGGATGAACCCGCGCCCCATAAAGTCACCTCACGCTTAGTCAATCAAACGGGGCTAAGGGACGGTTATAAGTCACTGCTTGAAAGCTTAACCTCTCGCTATGTGCTTGAAGGTAATCGCCAATTGGGGCTATTTACCTATGTTACCCTTGGCGCTATAACTGGTGATTATTATCGCACTATGGGTGAAGAGCAAAGGAGTCGCAGCGCCTTCCCCTACAAGGACAGACAATACACGATTCAATATCAAACTTGGTGGAATAACGCCCTGCAAGAGAAACAACAATTGCAGGATAGCCAAGTGTTTACTCGCATTAATCGTGCGCTCGATTGGATTGATGCCAGCCGAAATTATGACATCCCCAACACCTCGGGCGCTTTTATCAGTTTCAAAGATAAGGCCATTCCCACTGATGTGTACTTTGACCACAATTACGCTGCGTTAAAACGGATTAAGGCGGCCTACAGCCAAGATAGCTTTAACCATTTCCGCTCACGTAAAAGCATTATCTAAGTTAATACATCGGCATAGCCTAGGGTGAGTTTTTAAGGCAAAATCGACGCCGTCCACAGGACGGTGTCGCCCCTTAAATTCTTCAGTTACAGGTTGCCTATGCCAAGCTCAGCTTTAGCTATCATTTTTGCCCTATTGGCGGCCATTCTTATGGGCACAATAGGTGTATTAGCGCGCTTTGCCGCCCTGCCAGCCGAACACATTACCTTCTACCGCTTACTGCTCGGAGCCCTATTTCTATTGGCTTATATGCTGCTTACAGGCAAAGGACAGCAAATTCGCCATAGACCGAGTAAACGTAACTTAGTGAATGGCGCTATGCTCGCGGGTTTTATGGCGTTTTACATTGAAGCCATTCAGTACACCCAAATGGCCAATGTAATCATGATTATTTACTTAGCCCCTGTGGTGTCGGCTATTTTCGCCCATTATTTCTTTGCCGAAAAACTCACCCGCTTAAGCATGGCAAGCGTGGTCGTCGCGCTGGTGGGCTTTATGTTAATGATCCCAACAGGGCCGCAGCAAGCGAGCAATCACACTGAATTATTAGGCTATTTTTATGCCCTACTCGCTTTATTAACCTACTGCGGTTTTATGTTAATCAACCGAAAACCTAGCCTGAGTTCGCCCTACCAGAGCACTTTAGTGCAGCTTAGTGTCGGCGCTTTATGCCTACTGCCCTTAGTGATAAATGCACCGCTGACGCCAAGTTTGCCACAAATGGGTTGGTTAATTGCGATTGGATTCTTCCCCGGATTTTTAGCCATTTTGCTGGCGGTAAAAGCCCTACGCCAATTGCCTGCTGTCACTTTTGGCACCCTCGCCTATGTGGAACCAGTTATCGTAGTGACGCTAGCATGGTGGATATTTGGTGAAACCTTGAGTCCCATGCAATTAAGCGGTGTCGGCTTGATTATTCTGGCCGGCATTAGCCAAGGCTTTATCAGTCAGCGCAAAGTATTGATTACGAGCGGCTAACCAACAACACTTTGCCAAGTAGCTGAAATAATGTGAAGAAAATAGTGTAAGCTCGATAGAAGATTGATTGAACATTGCACCGAAGACGTGCGACTAAGACTTAAGATCAGGAGGTCAAATTGAGAAAGCTACTGTTAGTTATTAGTATATTTTTGCTCAGCGGCTGCTTAGGCATGCCTAAACTGGTTCAACCCGTGAATGATTTTGAGCTGAATAAATACTTAGGTAAATGGTACGAGATTGCGCGCTTAGATCATTCATTCGAAAGAGGGTTAAGCCAAGTTAGCGCAGAATACAGCCTGAAAGAGGATGGCGGTGTTAGGGTCATTAACCGTGGATTTTCCGCGGCTAAAAACGAATGGAAAGAAGCCGAAGGAAAGGCCTATTTTGTGAATGGGGATTCAGAAGGCTATTTGAAAGTCTCCTTCTTTGGGCCATTTTATGGATCGTATGTGGTCTTCGAATTAGATCATGAAAACTATCAATACGCTTTTATATCGGGACCCGACACGGATTATTTGTGGCTACTGGCTAAAACCCCGACTGTGCCAACCGAGGTACTGCAAAAGTTTGTTGAAATGTCTAAAGCCCGCGGTTTTGATACCGACAGTTTGATTTATGTGCAGCAAGAGTCAGTGCAATAACGAGCGTCGCTAACGCGCTAGAATCAAGTGCATAAAAAGCTAATCGCTAGATAATAGACAGATAACAGATACAAAAACGCCGCAATGCATTGCGGCGTTTTTATTGATGCTGCATTTAGCTGCATGCATTTACACATGCAGCTAAATAGCGAATAACCTTAGACTTCGATGCCTTTACTGGCAAGGAACTCATCGTAGGTGCCTCTGAAGTCATTCACACCAGTGTGAGTCACTTCAAGGATACGGTTTGCCAGCGATGATACAAATGCACGGTCATGACTCACGAAAATCAAGGTGCCTTCGTACATTTCCAGCGCGTTGTTCAATGATTCGATCGATTCCATATCCATGTGGTTGGTCGGTTCGTCGAGCACTAAAATGTTGGCTTTTTGCATGATGAGCTTGCCGAATAACATACGACCTTTCTCACCACCAGACAGCACTTTGACTGACTTTTTAATGTCGTCAGAACCAAACAACATACGGCCTAAGATGCCACGTACTGATTGGTCGTCATCTTCTGGTTTGCGCCATTGGCTCATCCACTCGAACAAGGTCATTTCGTTAGCGAAATCAGACTCATGATCCTGTGCATAGTAACCAATGTTGGCGTTTTCAGACCATTGGATAGTACCTGCATCCTGCGGGATGTCGTGGATCAGGGTACGTAACAGGGTCGTTTTACCGACGCCGTTTTCACCCAATACCGCAATGCGCTCGCCCACTTCAACTATCAGGTTTAAGTCTTCAAATAGCGGCGTATCGTAACCTTTAGTCAGGTTTTCAATCACTAAGGCATTACGGAATAGTTTCTTCTCTTGCTCGAAACGAATGAAGGGGTTCACACGGCTAGAGGCTTTTACTTCGTCTAACTTAATCTTGTCGATTTGACGGGCACGTGATGTGGCTTGTTTCGCCTTAGAAGCGTTAGCCGAGAAGCGTGCTACGAAGGTTTGCAACTCAGAGATCTGGGCTTTTTTCTTCGCATTATCAGACAATAAACGCTCGCGAGCTTGGGTAGCCGCTTGCATGTATTCGTCGTAGTTACCTGGGTAAACGCGCAGTTCGCCGTAGTCTAAGTCAGCCATGTGAGTACAGACTGAGTTTAAGAAATATCTATCATGCGAAATGATAACCATAGTACTGCTACGTTGGTTCAACATGTCTTGTAACCAACGGATAGTGTCGATGTCCAAGTTGTTGGTGGGTTCGTCGAGCAGCAGCACGTCTGGATCAGAGAACAGGGCTTGCGCTAATAGTACACGCAGTTTTAAACCCGGTGCGATTTCAGACATCAAACCAAAATGGCTGTCGATACCGATACCTACACCTAACAGCAATTCACCGGCGCGAGATTCGGCGGTATAACCGTCCATCTCAGCAAAATCCATCTCTAGGTTGGCAACGGTAATGCCGTCTTCTTCACTCATTTCTGGTAAAGAATAAATACGGTCACGCTCTTGCTTTACCTTCCACAGTTCGCGGTGGCCCATGATCACTGTGTCGATCAGGTTGAATTCTTCATAACCGAACTGGTTCTGGCTTAATTTACCCAGACGCTCATTCACATCTAACGAGACGTTACCGCTGCTAGGATCTAGATCACCACACAGGATCTTCATGAAGGTCGATTTACCACAGCCATTCGCGCCGATAAGACCGTAACGGTTACCACCGCCAAATTTAACTGAGATGTTTTCAAACAGTGGCTTAGCGCCGAACTGCATGGTGATATTTGCTGTTGTGATCAAAATGAACTTCCAAATCGAGTAATGTTGGCCGAGCCAGCTGGCGCCGCTTTAAATAAGCATAAACCAAATAACGCTATGCCGAAGGGGTAAAAATAAACGTGGCACTATAGCAGTTTGGGCTAAATTATCAACTACCAAGGCTGATCAAAAGCCAGAGGGAATGCCGAAATCGCCGCACTATGCCTGCGTGAGAAGCGTAATTAATTTTATCCTATTGGCTTAGCTTTCAATGTATTCGAACAGAATGACAATCTGATGACCCTTAGCGACGCAAAGCTTGCCAACGCTAAGGGCTTATGTGAATAGTAAAGACTACAACTTCTGTCGTCTTAAGCGGTTGGCGTTCGTGACGACCGTGAGTGAAGACAAGGCCATGGCGGCACCCGCGATCACTGGGCTTAATAACATGCCCGTGAGTGGATAAAGCACGCCAGCCGCAACCGGAATGCCTAAGCTGTTATACACAAAGGCGCCAAACAGATTCTGCTTAATATTGGTAATTGTCGCCCGCGACAATGCCAATAAGTTAGCAATCACTATCAACTGCTGCGACAGCAAGGTGATATCCGCACTTTCAATCGCCACCTCAGTGCCCGATCCCATAGCGATCCCCACATCGGCGCTCATCAGAGCAGGCGCATCGTTAATGCCATCCCCTACCATAGCCACCACATGTCCTTGCTTTTGCAAATCCAGCACATGCTGTTGTTTTTGCTCGGGGAGTACACCGGCAATCACTTCGGTGATGCCCACTTGGTCGGCCACCGCCTGCGCCGTTTGTGGGTTATCCCCCGTTAACAGCACCACGCGAATCCCCCTTTGCAGCATGGCCGCGATGGCGTCTTTAGCATCGGGTTTAATCGGATCGGCAAGCGCAATAGTGGCAACTAACTTGCCCGCTTTGGCGATATAAATCGGGGTTTTACCTTGGTTTGCAAAGCTTAACGTCGCTTTTGGATCTAAGGCACTGCCATCGGAATTGACAATATCCAATGCCGTCATCAAGGCGAGATTACCAATCGCCAGCGATACGCCATCGACCTTGCCCTCAATCCCCTTACCTTGATGGTTCGTAAATGCCTGTGTGTCGGGCAATTGCGACAGGGATTGCTTGGCATAACTAACAATCGCCCCCGCTAACGGATGCTCAGAGTGCTGCTCAAGACTCGCAATTTCACCCAGCAAAGTCTCTTTATCGGCATCACTCAGCGTTTGCACTAAATTAAAATCAGTGACTTGCGGCTTGCCTAAGGTAACTGTACCGGTTTTATCCAGCACCACACAATCGACTTTACTGGCGGTTTGCAAGGCCTCACCATTTTTAACTAACACGCCCATTTGGGCGGCGCGGCCAACGGCCACCATGATAGACATAGGTGTCGCCAGCCCCAGCGCACAGGGGCACGCGATGATGAGCACGCTCGTCAGCACCACTAACGCATGGCTTAAGGCGGGTGCTGGCCCCACAAAATACCAAATTGCCGCTGCCAACAGCGCTATAGCCACCACAGTCGGGACAAATACCGCTGAGATTCTGTCAGCCAATCGACCTATGGGCAATTTTGACGTTTGTGCCTGTTGCACCAATGCGATAATTTTAGCGAGTTTGGTATCTTCTTGTCCCGCCGTCACTCGGTAAACCAAGCTACCGTTGCCATTGACTGTACCCGCACTCACACTGTCGCCCCGATTTTTAAGCACGGGAATAGGCTCACCAGTGAGCATGGCTTCATCGAGTAGGGAGTGCCCTGTTTCGACCTCACCATCGAGGGCAACTCGGTCACCGGGGCGCAAACGCAGCTTATCGCCCAGTTTCAACTGACTTATCTCAACCTTTTCATCCCCCTTATCTGTGATACGAATCGCAGTGGTGGATTGCAAGCCAAGTAATCGTTGCACCGCTTCACTGGTTTTGCCCCGCGCTTTAAGCTCGAGTCCGTGACCTAAGTTAATCAAACCTAGAATCATCACACTTGCCTCAAAGTAGACATGGCGAGTATCCATAGGGAATGCGCTCGGCATAATGACCACCAGCATGGAATAAGCCCATGCCGTACTGGTGCCCAGCACAATCAGCGTATCCATGTTAGTGGTTTTGGCTTTTAGCGCCCGCCACATGCCTTGGTAAAAATGTCCGCCCGTGGTGACAAGCAAGGCCAAGGTGACGAGTCCCATAATGCCCCAGCCAAGCTGCATAGCTGGACTGTTGATCATCATCTCGCCGCCCAATAATCCCCACAGCATCATAGGCACGCCCACAACGAGCGCGGCTATGGCTTGGCGCATCCGCAGCCGATACTCAGTGGCATCTTCTAGGCGTTTTTCTTCGGCGGCGACTTTTGCATCCACCACTACCTGCGCCGGATAACCTGCTTTTTCCATCACAGTTAAGGCGGTATCGGCGCTCATCTTGCCTTCTACCGTCACTTGTTTATCGGCGAGATTAACACGCGCTTCGACGCCCGCTTGGGCGGCAAACGCCTTTTCAATTTTCGCGACGCAGCCAGCGCAATTCATATTGGCGACATAGAGTCTGGTCATAGACATGGGAGATCCCTCACTTGATGTTTTACACTATAGGTCTAAGATAAAGTCTCCCATTGCGGGAGAGTCAAGGATGAATTTGCTCAATGTGATCACATCGACAATTAATTGCTGGGCGAAAACCATTCAGTTGGAAAAATAGAGGTCAAGATGAAAATAGGCGAAGTGGCGAAACAAACGGGCTTGAGCGTTAAGAGTATCCGTTATTACCATGATATTGGCTTAGTGTGCGGCGAGCGCAATGAGGCGGGTTATCGGGTTTATCGCCATCAAGATATTGAAGCGCTTAAGTTTGTGCATCAATGTCGCGACTTAGGTTTTAGCCTAGAAGATTGCAAATCCTTGCTTGGCCTTAAGGGCAATGAAAGCCGTAATGCCGAAGACGTTAAACAGCTTACCCGTACTCACCTTGCCTATGTCGAAGAGCAAATCAATAAGTTGCAACAGCTTAGGGCGCAATTACAACACATGGTGACCCAATGCCAAGGCGGCGATCAGCCCCACTGCGCCATTATCGATAGCCTAAGCCATGAGGACCACGAAACTGACATAGACAAATCCCAAAAAGACCAAAGCCTGCAAGATGCAGGCTCTGAGTGTTGCGCTAAAAACCTGAAGTAATAACGACAAGTAAGATCAATAACCACGAGTTGCGCGGGGATGACCTTTCAAGACGGGCGGCTTTAACGCCGCAGCATTATCCAGCACCAGTGTGGCCAATTTGCCCGCGGGAATGAAATTAAACACTTGGCCATAAAATGCGAGTTCGGTCTCTAATCCTGCGGCCCTGTGTTCGGGTTTCCAACCTCCGTGTGGCTCATCTTGATAGGCGATATAAGCCGTTGGCACACCTCTGACTTTTAACGCCTCATAAATTTTTCGCGACTGCTGTGGTGGCACAATTTGATCCCGCAGACCTTGAAAAATTAACAAGGGCTCATTCAAGCCTTCAAGATGATACAGCGGCGACAGCTCCCTATATCGGGCTTGATTATTCGCATAAGGCCCAATGAGTTGATCTAAATACCCAGTCTCAAACTTATGGGTACTCTTGGCTAGCTGTTCAAAATCACTGATCCCCGCGTAACTGACACCCGCTTGAAACACATCATAAAAAGCCAAGGACGACATCACAGTTAACCCGCCTGCGCTTACGCCTCGAATCGCCAGTTTTTGTCCATCAACCCAACCTTTATCAACCAAATAACGGGCCGCATTGACCGCATCTTCCACATCTGCCTGGCCCCATTTTCCGTAAATACTCTGACGATAGGCGCGGCCAAAACCACTGCTACCGCGAAAATTAACATCGAGCACCGCAAAGCCACGGCTGGTCCAAAATTGAATGTCACTGCGATAAGCCAGACTCGCCCGCGCCGTTGGGCCGCCGTGCAACATCACTATCAGCGGCGGGCGGGTATCATGGGGCGCTGTATAGTTGGGGTTAACCGGCCCATAAAAATAACCGTAGGCTTGCTGGTTAAAGCCGGTTTTAAAGGTAATATTTTTTGCCCGGGAAATATAATTGGGATCAAGCTTTGGTAAGTTAGGCGTATACACCAACTCAGTGCCACGGCCGATGACTTTATAAATACCTTTCTCTGGCGTTGCCTTAGCGCCAACAAAATAGACGGCATCTTCGCCCCTGATCACTTGGGTGATTTCGCCGAAATCCACGGCTAAGGACTCGGTCAAACCCGAATCCAAATGCAGCCGAATTAACGCCGCCTGACTGCCAAGCATATAACTGGCAATGATGGTTTTTTCGGATTCGAAGGCGTAGTTGTGATTGCCTAAATACCAATCGGCCACGGCAAACTCGGCTTTTTTGTTCAGCACTGGGGCTAAGGTATTTTGTGCCGTGACTCGATAGATATTCCACCAGTTACTGATATCCGACACGACATACAATTGTCCATCAGGGCTGAATAATGGCTGTGTCACCGAAGAATCCGTAGGCGTGTTGACCTTACGAATATTGTGCAGTTGCCCTTTGCGGTCGAGATCGCCAAGCCAGAGAATACTGTTATCCCATGGCATATAGGGATGTTCCCACGTGATCCATGCCAGTTGGCTGTTGTCGGGCGAGATAGCGGGCGAAGAAATAAAGTCATGCCCCGAGACAAAAGTATCGCCTTCACCAGCAAAGTTAAGATTGATTGTTACTAGACTCGCCTTGGGCTCTCCGGGCTGGCGATGATCCTCGCGCACACAGATAATCCGCGACCCTTTAGGATAAGCGATACAGTCGGCATGACGGGTGCCATTAGGCGTTAACGGCAGTGGAGGTTGATTAGGGGCGAAACGATAAAACAGTTGATCCAGTGCCTTAGTGGCAAACAAACTCTGGCCTATCCCTAAAAAGGCGGCGCCGCCGTATTCATGGACGGCGGATTTAACATTAAAGCTTGGCGGCACGACGTCGGCGATATTGCCCTGTTTATCGAGACGCTTAATCCCTACTTGGCCTTGCTTATCACCATCGGATTCAGAGAAATAAATCGCCCCATCTACGCTTTGTAACTCGGCGACATTATCGGCCTGTTCAAATACATCATTCGCCGATAAGGGAGACAGCCAACTGCCATAGGGCGCAACAATACGCCCACCATTATCACTAAGATGCGGTGTTTCTTTGTTCGAGCGCTCGCAAGCCCCCAAACAAAACAAACTCCCTAGCACCCATAAATATCCATGTAACTTCATTGTTTCTCCCCAATGTTTGCCAACTGCACAAACCGAAACAAAATAGGAACTTGCAGAAATTGGTTATTTTTTAAATTTTTTTAAGAACCAATTTACCACTTGCACTTGCTGTACTTGCGTTAAGCCAAAATAAATACACACCCAAGGTGAGATAAGGAAAAACCACGGGATCACGGCCACAGAGCGACCACTGAAGAGCAGAAAAAAGAACCCGCAATAGATCACAATCAACCCTAGGACACCCACGATTAACATCATGCGTTTAGTGATTTTCTCAAGCCAGAGGGCTTTATCCTGCCAAGACATCCGGATGTTAAGCTCCGTTACATGCGACAAACATGTATGTAAAGTTATGTAAAAAAACGGGAGGGCGATTGTTGAAGGTTAACAACTAAATGTCAACTCCAACAGTGAAATCTAAATAAATCCAAAGACTGAGTTCAAAATGCCATTATGTTTCTTTACGCAATAAAAAACCGAGCCTCAGCTCGGTTTTTATGAATATCAATAAGATATCGTCATTACAGACGAATACCACCATCGATTTCGAACACGCGACCATTTACATAGTCGTTCTCAATAATAAAGCGTACGGTGGAAGCTATCTCGTCGGCATGACCAAGGCGTCCTACTGGCACTAGCTTCTCTAAACGCTCCAGCGCCTCAGGTTTCATTGCCGCTGTCATCTCAGTAGCGATAACGCCCGGTGCAACCGCTGCGCTACGGATATTGTAACGCGCTAATTCCTTCGCCCAGCCAACAGACATGGCCGCAACGCCCGCTTTGGAGGCGGCATAGTTCGACTGACCCATGTTGCCCGCTTTCGCTAGGCTAGAGATGTTGACAATCACGCCCGCTTGACCGGATTCAATCATGGCCGCTGCCGCTTCACGACCGCAAAGGAAGCTGCCCGTCAAGTTCACATTGATCACAGATTGGAATTGCTCATAAGACATACGGTCGGTGACTTTGCCGTCTTTGGCTTTGACTAACAGGCCATCACGCAGAATGCCGGCGTTGTTCACTAACACGTTCACTTGGCCAAAATCTTCGAGAATATAGGCAAAACCTGCCACGACGTCATCTTCGTCGGTAATGTCTAAGGCATAACCTTGGACTTCAGTGTCCGATCCAAGCTCAGCACAGGCTCGCTCGAGTTTTTCTTGGTCCACGTCGATAAGCGCTATCTTAGCACCCGCCTGCGCAAAATTTTGCGCCATTGCCAGACCTAAGCCACCCGCGCCGCCAGTAATGACGACAACCTTATCTTTTAAATCCATCTGGTTATCCCTTGTTAACTATGTCTATTTTTTAAGTTGTGCAAATTGTTCAAAAATACTGGAAAAATCTCGGCGGCCGTTGCCTTGTCTTGCATGATTCACATACAAGCTGCGGGCTAAAGCGCCCATTGGCGTGCTGGAGTTGCTCAATAATGCGGCTTCTTGGGACAGACCGAGATCTTTAACCATCAAATCTACCATAAAGCCGCCCTGATAGCCCTTAGAAGAAGGCACAGTCTCCATCACCCCTGGGCATGGATTGTACTTTTCGAGGGTCCAGTTACCACCACTGCTGACCTTCATAATGTCGGACAAGACTTTAGGATCGAGGCCATGGTCAATGCCCATTTGCAACGCCTCAGAAGTGCCGACCATCAACACAGATAACAGCATGTTATTGCAGATTTTAGCGACTTGTCCCGCACCTGGGCCACCGGCGTGGAATATGTTCACCCCCATAGCTTTAAGCACTGGCTGACCCCGCTCAAAAGCGCTATCGGAACCACCACAAATAAAGGTTAAAGTACCCGCCGCCGCGCCTGCTGTGCCGCCAGAAACCGGTGCATCCATAAACTCTATGCCGCTTTTAGCCGCTTCGGCCGCCACCAATTGCGCGCTTTGCGCATCTATGGTCGAGCAATCGATCAGTAAAGTATCACCCGCAACGACCTCGAGCAGGCCTTTGTCTGTGCCATTGCCTAAATATAAATTTTTCACATGCTTACCCGCAGGCAGCATAGTGATCACCACATTGGCACCCGCCGCCGCGCCGCAAGCCGTACTAGAAACAAAGGCCCCTTGCTCGGCAAGGCTTTGCATGGCTTCTGGGACTAAATCAAATACACGAACCGTCATGCCCGCTTTTAATAAATTGGCCGCCATTGGGCCGCCCATATTGCCTAAACCGATAAATGCTACTGTACTCATGCTGTCACTCCTGTGTGCTGTTCTTTTTTTAGTGTAGTGATACTGCTAGTCCATTGATTATGCTGTCGTTATCATAGAGTAAAGCGAGCTTGGCTGAGCCTATACACTCAGCACTAATCAAGTCTGCGCGAATCAACTCAACGCTTAGCCAAGTCTATGCATAATCAACTCAACGTTTAGCTCAGTTGGCTAAAGGGATGCGCCTCGCCCCAAGGGGAAGTCAATATTTGCTCAAGTACAGCGGTAGGCACTGAGTTCACATCCTTAAAGCGCCACTGGGGCTGTCTGTCTTTATCAATCAAGAGTGCGCGAACCCCTTCGCAGAAATCACCATGGGCACACACGTTAACGCTGGCGGTTAATTCCCATTTAAAACATTCAGCTAAGCTTAACTTAGTACCAAGTTGTGATTGGATATTAACCAGATGCCAGCTGATAGGACTGCCCGCAAGGAAGGTGTCGCGCGCCTTCATTAACCAAGCATCCTCCGACGCTAACGTCGACATACGCGTAACGATATCCTCCAAGCTGCCCGCCATCAGTCGATCGATATTATCTTGGCTGTCCGCCAATACACTTTCGCCCTTCGGGATATCCACTTGATTAGATAACTCGTTGATCATGCTATCTAAGCGTTGATGATTGAGCGCCGGTGTATCGCTCCAATCTAAGGTGGCCATGGCATCGAACATCAGTTCTTTGTCGTCACGGTTCAGGTAATGATCCGCAAGGCCCACATAACAGGCATCGGCGGCATTGAGTTGATAGGCCGTGAGCCCTAAAAACAGTCCCATTTTGCCCTGCATGCGATTAAGGAAATAACTGCCGCCGACATCGGGGTACAGGCCAATCGTCACTTCAGGCATAGCAATGCGCGAGGTTTCAGTGACGACTCTGTGGCTCGCGCCCGCCATCAAACCGAGCCCGCCGCCCATCACAATGCCGTCGCCCCACACCAACACAGGTTTGCCAAAGGTATGCAGTAGATAATCGAGGCGATATTCCTCTTCGAAGAAAACCTTCGCCTCCTCAGTCACTTGTCCCTTCGCGGCAATGGATGCATGGTATAGAGCGCGCACATCCCCCCCCGCACAAAAAGCCTTCTCACCGCTGCCATCTAACACGATACAAGCGATAAGCGAGTCTTTCTTCCATAGATTGAGCTGGGCCGTCATAGCGCGCACCATGTATAAATCTAAGGCGTTGAGGGCTTTTTCCACATTGAGTGTCACCACCCCAATCAACTTACCGGACGCGGTGGCTAAGGTTTGAAAAACCACGTGTTGCGTGGTCGTGGCCTGATTTACCTTATCTACTACATTAGTCATTAGCGGTTCTTCCAATCAGCTTTACGTTTGCCCAAAAACGCATTTACGCCTTCGGCCTGATCTTCGGTATCAAATAACCCGACAAATAATTCACGCTCAATCGGCAGCGCTTGGCTACGCGCCATAGTGCGGCCCGCTTGAATGAGTGTCTTGCACGCTGTGACGCTGCTTGGGCTTTGGTTAGCGACTTTGACGGCCAACGCGATTGCCGCATTGAGCGCTTCGCCCGTTTCGACCACTTCTTCAACTAAACGCAGATTCAATGCCTGAGTCGCATCGACGCGCTCACCGCATAAAATCATCCGCTTAGCCCAGCCTTCACCAACTAATGCGGTCAGATTCTGAGTGCCACCCGCGCAAGGTAATAAACCTACGGTCGCTTCAGGCAATGCCATCACAGCTTGGATTTCGGCGATGCGAATATCACAGGCCAGTGCGACTTCTAAGCCGCCGCCCATGGCATAACCGTTAATCGCGGCAATCGATACACCGCGAAATTGACTTAGGGTTTCAAAGGCTTCACCGAAGTGCTTTGCCATCGTCGCCGCATTGCCTTTGTCGCCGTCACTAAACAGCTTCAAATCGGCACCGGCAGAGAAGAACTTTTGCCCTTGGCCCGTTAACACTAAGGCATAAATTTCTTTATTCGCGTTCAGCTCAAGCACTTTGGCTTTAAGCGCCTGCAAACTCTCGGCGGTCCAAGTGTTTGCCGGTGGATTATTCATCGTCAGAATGGCCGTGTGGCCTTCGATACGTTCTACTAAATATTCCATCTGTATAGACTCCTTTTATGTTATCGCCAACCGATAAGTCACACTTCTTGCGAGTGGACTTAGAGGATTTGTCCTGCATTTTCATCGAGTAAACGACGGGCGATAATTAAGCGCATAATTTCGTTGGTGCCTTCTAAAATCTGGTGCACACGCACATCACGGAAATGACGTTCCAGCGGGTACTCCCTTATATAACCATATCCGCCATGAATTTGCAGCGCCGCATCACAGACTTGAAAGCCCACATCGGTGGCAAAACGTTTTGCCATGGCGCAATAGGCGGTGGCTTCAGGATCGCTGCTGTCGAGTTTAAAGGCCGCAAGGCGCACCATTTGGCGGGCAGCGACTAACTCAGTCGCCATATCGGCGAGCTTAAATTGCAATGCTTGGAAAGCTGCTAAAGGTTTACCAAATTGCTGACGCTCATTCATATACTGAGTTGCACGCTCCAGCGCCGCTTGCGCAGTACCGACTGAACAGGTCGCAATATTGATACGACCACCGTCTAAGCCTTTCATCGCGAAGGCAAAACCTTGGCCTTCTTCACCGAGCAAATTCGCTACTGGCACGCGCACGTTTTCAAAGGTAATTTGACGGGTCGGCTGGGCATTCCAGCCCATTTTGTCTTCGGCCTTACCGTAGATAACACCAGCGGCATCCGCCGGAATGGCAATGGCAGAAATCCCCTTAGGCCCAGCTTGACCAGTGCGGCACATCACGACTAATAATTCAGTGGCGCCCGCACCTGAGATAAACATTTTCGAACCTGAAATCACATACTCATCGCCGTCACGCACCGCTTTGGTTTGCAAAGATGCAGCGTCTGAACCCGCGCCCGGCTCAGTTAAGCAATAGGACGCTAACATTTGCCCTGTGGTTAACGGCTCAGACCAAGTCTGACGCAGCGTTTCAGTGCCCCAAGTCGTCACCATCCAAGTGGCCATATTGTGAATGGTCAGCATGGCCGTGGTCGCAGTGCAGCCCTTGGCGAGCTCTTCAAAAATAATCGACGCATCGAGGCGCGATAAGCCCATGCCACCTTCAGATTCTGGAGAATACAGAGAGCAAAAACCCAGCTCACCGGCTTTTTGGATCACGTCTTTGGGGAAATGATGTTCTTCATCCCACTTGGCGGCAAACGGGGTTAACTCTTCCGCGGCAAACTGGCGCGCAAGATCGGCAAACTGACGTTGGTCATCGTTGAAATTAAAATCCATTTGGCTCTCCTATGACTCTGTGGTCACTTTTTTATTTTATAAATTGGGCGCCGTAAAGACGCCGCTGTTTATCGATTAATCACTGAGCTTAATCACTAAGCTTAGCGAACGAGCTTAGCGTAAGTTAATGCTCATGTTTGGCGTAGACGCCACGGCGATATCGGACTCAAACCAGCGTGAAGTGATGGTCTTAGTCTCGGTATAGAAACGTACCACTTGCTTACCGTAGGCATGTTGATCGCCATAGAAACTGCCCTTCCAACCAGTAAATGAGAAGAAAGGCAATGGCACAGGAATAGGCACGTTAATCCCTACTTGGCCGACTTCGATTTCGTGTTGATATTTACGGGCCGCTGCGCCGCTGGCGGTGAAGATAGAAGTGCCGTTGCCGTAAGGGCTAGCATTGACTAATTCGATGGCCGCTTCTAAGGAGTCTGATTCCATGCAGCACAGTACAGGGCCGAAGATTTCTTCCTTGTAGATGCTCATCTCTGTAGAGACGTTATTGAACATGGTTGGGCCAATCCAGTTGCCTGACTCATAACCTTCCACAGTAAAGTCGCTGCCATCGAGTAAACACTCGGCGCCTTCATCAATCCCCTGCTGGATAAGCTTGAGCACGCGTGCCTTGGCTGCAGGGCTTATGACAGGGCCGTAACCGGCTTCTTTATCGTCCCATAAACCTGGGCGAACCTTGGCTAAGGCTTCTTTTAATTCAGGGATCCACTCTTTAGCGGCGCCAACAAACACGGCAACCGAAATCGCCATACAGCGCTGACCCGCCGCGCCCACAGAAGCACCAACTAAGTTATTGATCACTTGCTGTTTGTTCGCATCAGGCATAATGACGCAGTGATTTTTCGCGCCCGCAAAGGCTTGTACGCGTTTTAAATTATCGGTACCGGTTTTATAAATATACTGACCCACAGCCACAGAACCGACGAAGGAAATGGCTTTAATCGCAGGGTCTGCCAGCAGAATATCCACGGCAGTTTTGTCGCCATGCACTAATTGCAATACGCCCTTAGGTGCACCCGCTTCAACAAACAGTTCAACAAGGCGCTGCGGCGTCATTGGATCTTGTTCTGAAGGCTTTAAAATGAAGGTGTTACCGCAAGCGATTGCCAGTGGGAACATCCATAACGGGATCATCGCAGGGAAGTTAAATGGCGTAATACCGGCACACACACCCAGTGGTTGAGTGTAGCTATAAGTGTCAATTGAACGCGCGACGTTCTCAACGGTTTCGCCCATCAATAATGACGCTACGTTACAGGCGTGTTCAGCGACTTCGATACCGCGCCATACATCGCCCTTGGCATCTTCGAAGGTTTTACCCGTTTCATGGGCAAGAATGGTCGCAAGTTCGTCGTGATGTTCTTTTAGCAGATGTTGATAACGCAACATGACGCGCGCACGTTCAGAAACTGGCACTTCTTTCCACGTTTTGAAGGCGGCTTTGGCGCTAGCAATGGCAGCGTGAACTTCTTCGCTAGTGGCAGCATTAATCACGGCAATCGGCGAGTTATTCGCGGGATTGGTGACAATAATCTGCGATGTGCCCGTACCTTGGGTAAACTCACCGTCAATGTAATGCTTTACTTGTGTGGTCATGTTGCAATCCTTTCCTTGTAGAGTGATGGGCTGGCGGTGCGATATTATGATTATCCTCAAGGGAAGTGATTGCCCTTGCCAGCCCCGTCTTGTTGATTTAACTAAACTGTTGCGATTAAACCTCGATGGCCATCGCCGTCGCTTCTCCACCGCCGATACACAGCGAGGCAACACCGCGCTTAAGGCCGCGGGCTTTTAATGCATGAATTAAGGTCACCAGTAAACGTGAACCCGAGCAACCAATAGGATGACCTAAGGCGCAGGCGCCGCCATTGACGTTAACCTTAGCAATATCTAAACCGAGTTCAGACACGGCAAGCATAGTCACCATGGCGAAGGCTTCGTTGATTTCGAATAAATCCACCTCATCCGTTGACCAACCCACATTAGCCAGCAATTTCGCCATAGCGCCAACCGGTGCAGTGGTAAAGAGTGAAGGCTCTTGGGCGTGAGTCGTATGGCCTTTAATAGTGGCTAATACAGTTAAGCCTAAACGCTCAGCTTCGCCTCGAGAGGTCAGCATTAATGCCGCTGCGCCATCGGAAATCGAGCTAGAGTTTGCCGCTGTGATAGTGCCATCTTTGGTAAAGGCTGGACGCAGCGTAGGAATTTTTTCAGGGCGGGCATTACCGGGTTGCTCGTCGGTATCGATAGTCACATCACCGCGACGATCACTGACAGTGACGGGCGTGATTTCGGCTTTAAAGGCGCCCGAGTTAATCGCGGCATTGGCTTTTTCGAGCGAGCTTAGGGCAAAAGCGTCCATCTGCTCGCGGGTGATACCAAATTCATCGGCTGTTTTCTGGGCGAACGTCCCCATAGCGCCACCCGTGTAGGCATCTTCAAGGCCATCTAAAAACATGTGATCTAACACTTTGCCATGGCCCATGCGCATGCCGCCGCGGGCTTTATCGAGTAAATACGGCGCTTGGCTCATGCTTTCCATGCCGCCTGCGATCACCACTTTTGCACTGCCCGCTTTAATCAAATCGTGGGCTAACATTACCGTCTTCATGCCTGAGCCACAGACCTTGTTCACTGTGGTCGCACCAACGGATAAGGGTAATCCCGCACCCAAAGTTGACTGACGCGCAGGCGCTTGACCTAAACCTGCGGGTAATACGCAGCCCATCAAGACTTCATCGACATGCTCACCCGCCAATTGTGTTTCCGCTAACAAGCCTTTAATGGCCGTCGCGGCTAACATGGGTGATGCTACGGATGATAAGTTGCCTTGAAACCCGCCCATTGGGGTGCGTTTAGCCGCAACGATAACGATATCTTGATTTAACTGTTCAGTACTCATGAAGGCTCCAACCTAAATTGACCACGAAGCCTAGTACCAGCCTCGGGACGTTTAATAAAATCGACAATAAAACCACTCTGACGTTTACGCGAACGTAAAGCAAGTATTCCTTGGTCTAATGTGCAGATTTTATCAGTGGAAAATGTCAGTAAGGATTTACAGTAAAAATGGGATGAAGAACAACAAGGGGCGGTATCGATAAGGCGGTAAGAGTGGTGACTAAGATATATAGGCATGCTCAATCATAGCGAATCCGTTGAAGTAAAAAGAGGATGTTGACTCAACATAAACGACAGAATCTATCCAGCTCATGCGCTTTTATTGCACTGAGCCAACCTTGCTAAGTTAATTTAATATCAGTGAGTGATATCTAGGGCGTGTTGTCACTTAACGTCCTAGCAGCGAATGATTTATGCTCGCCATCAAGAAATGAACGCATGAGCTTGACGACCAAACCAGTTCAAGTGGACAGACCTGTTATAACATCGACATAAGGATTTGGTTGTTATCTATAAAATCGCTATGCTCAACTACACAGTTAGCATGTTATTGACCCGCTTACATAAATCCATAGTGTGCAAAGTGGGATACCTTAACTGGGTACTAAAATTTAAGAATAAAAATTCAAGCTATTGTTCCTATTTAATAATGCCAAATTATCTAACCATAAACATCCCAACCAGATAACCCTAAATAAAAGTAGGAAGGAAAGACATGCTAAATCAGATGACGCTTAAGACCCAGTTTATCGGGGTCATCGCTATTCCCTGTATTGCTCTTATCTTAATCAGCTTAACAGCCATTCAAGGCTTATCTGGTATGCAAGATCAAACTAAAACAC
The DNA here is from genome assembly GCF_025370265.1 of Shewanella septentrionalis. NCBI lineage: Bacteria > Pseudomonadati > Pseudomonadota > Gammaproteobacteria > Alteromonadales > Shewanellaceae > Shewanella > Shewanella septentrionalis. The sequence continues at coordinate 24,045 of NZ_JAMTCC010000008.1, forward strand.
TCGCCGAAAATACCAGCGCGCCATTAAGGTCGATGGCGGAAGTTGCGTCCCGTATTCCTCGGATGCGAGTGGGCATTGATATTATTATCTTGCAAGAAATACCGACGATGAAGGATCAAAAAGGCGTATTAACCCGTGTAACAGAAACCCGTGCTGAGGACATTCCAGAAATGGATGCGGCATTAAAAGCTGCCCGTGACGCTCAGGTAAACCCCATTACCCGTGCCGAAGTACAAAAGTTGATCGACCTCTTTGATAAAGTCAAAAGTGACGAACTTGCGCCTATGCTGACAGCGATGGAAAAGGGGGAAGTGGCAAAATCGCAAGAAATCTATCGTAACCAGTTCGCAGCTAGCTACAACATAATGAGAAAGAGTACCGATGCCATTCTTGACTCATTGCTACAACAAGGCAACGCCAGCTTCGTTGACAGTCAAAAAAACTACCAAGAAACACGCATGGAAATGTTTGTTGTTTTAACCATCGCTTTGATTATTTCAATATTTCTAGGTTTTATCATGCTGCGTCGTCTACGACTTCGCGTGGCATCGTTACAACAGCATATTTCTTCTGCCAGTGACAAACTTGATTTGCATAATATGATCGAGTTAAAAGGCCAAGACGAACTCAGTGATATTGCCCTGCACTTTAATCAGTTTGTGCTGAAGATCCGTAATGCGATTGAAGCCGTGGCTGACAACTCACGCCAACTCGCCCATACGGCAAACGATGTCGCCAGCAAAGCCCAAGCAACCCATAGAAATTGTATTAACGAGCGCGATCGCACCACGCAAATCGCAACGGCAATCCATGAGATGGGCACCACAGTGGACAATATTGCTGGCAACGCAACCCAAGCGGCTAATGCCGCCAAAGAAGCAGATAATCAAGCGCATAATGGCGCGAGTGTGGTCGCCAAAGCTCGCCAGGGTGTCAGCTCATTATCTATTGAAATTCAGCACATCAGCACTGACATTACTTCGCTCGCGACGCAAACCAATTCTATCGGCAGTATTTTGGATACCATACGCAGCATTTCAGAACAAACTAACTTGCTAGCACTCAACGCAGCCATTGAAGCTGCACGCGCTGGCGAGACAGGTCGAGGTTTTGCCGTTGTCGCCGACGAAGTCCGAAACCTTGCCAGTCGTTCAGCGTCATCGACAGATGAAATTCAAACAATGATTAACAAGCTGCAGGAGCAATCGTCCAAAACAGTGACTGCCATCAAGCGGGGCCACGAACAAAGCGGTATGGTCGTCAAGCAGGCAGATGATGCCAATGACTCGTTAACCCTGATTACTTCGCATATTAGCCAAATCAGCGACATGAACATTCAAGTCGCCACCGCGACAGAAGAGCAGTCTATGGTGGTAGCGGAGATAAGCCGTAACGTCGAAGAGATAAATCAATTAACCACCGAGACCTCTGAGATTGCCGACGAGTTAACGGCATCCAGTGCAAACTTACAAAAACTATCGGTTCACTTAGATAAATTAGTGACCCAATTTAAGTTATAAGCGGTAAAAGTCATCATATACCGCAGGACGCTTAGTGCATTCAATCAACGTAATGCTTCAAAAACATAGTGACTTTAAAAAAACAGTGACTTAAAACAGTTACTTAAAAATACAGTGCTTTAAAAACAGTGCCTTAAATCAATAAGGCACTGAAGCACTAAGCGCTATTCTGATGAGAACTCACAGAAATAACTGCATGAATTAACGCGACTCCCACGGTGTCATCGCCGTCATATCGCTTAAGTCGTAAGGGGTTAACTGATAGACGTAATAGTTGAGCCAGTTACTCACCAGCAGGCTACCGTGGCTGTGCCAGCGGGCAATGGCGTCGGCTTTAGGATCATCATTGCGATAATAATTCTGTGGCACATTCGGGTCTAAGCCTTGGCTTAAGTCTCGCTGATATTCCTCGTTTAAGGTCGACTTTTGATATTCAGGATGACCCATCACAAACAAGTTACGATTATTCCGACTTAACACCAAATAAGCCCCTGCCTCATCGGACTCGGCCAATAGCTGCAGCTGTGGATGTTGTCTAATTTCTTCGACATCCATTTCGGCAAAACGGGAATGGGGTGCAAAAAATTCATCATCAAAACCGCGCAGTAGCGGGAAATGCTGAGAAGTACGGCGATGCACAAATACGCCAGAACGCTTTTGCGGCAATACTTTTCGATTTAAACCATATAGATGATACAAACCCGCATGGGCTGCCCAGCATAAAAACAACACTGAGGTGACATGCTCTTGCGACCAGTCGATGATTTCACGGATATGATCCCAATAAACTACATCTTCGAAATCGATTTGCCCAAGCGGCGCACCTGTGATGATAAGGCCGTCGTAATTTTTATGGCGCACGGCTTCAAAGTCACGGTAGAAAGTATTCATGTGATCGATGGAAGTATGCTTGGACTCTTTGTCGTGGATGCGCAATAAATCCACATCGACTTGTAAAGGCGTGTTACCCAGTAAGCGCAGTAACTGGGTTTCTGTCTCGATTTTATTCGGCATCAAGTTCAAAATCAGCACCTTCATCGGCCTGATATCTTGATTCGCCGCCCGCGTCTCGGACATAACGAAAATATTTTCTGACTCTAACACTTCTGCTGCGGGCAGATGATCTGGAATTCTAACCGGCATACCGCGCCTCTTCTGTTCGTAAATACCAACGGATTCGGCGCGTATGTCAGCTCACTTCTGAGCAGGCTAACTAGCCACCGACTTTCTCTAGCAGTATCGTCATTGGCTCAGTGGAATTGAGGTCAATGTGATAGGCTTGAGTATTAATAAACAATAACTTATCACCGAGCATTATCCGTGCACCTATGGCATAAGTGTGCCCGGGTTGGAACTGATCGCTGCCAATCGCAAAACTGAATGGCGTGGGTGTTGCTGCACCTTGTTGTACGCGCTCCGCCATCACTATGGCTGGCACATCCATTTTTGAGACATCGAGCAGTTGCACTACGACTTTAGCCTCGGCGGGCAGAGCAATCCGTTCGCGATACAAGGTCTCGCCTTTTATCTCCACGATAGCATTGGGTGTCGCACAACCCGATAACACACCCATTAGCGCCATTAATGCTAAAGCGGTTAATCTCAACGCGCTTAAACGCAAGCATTTGTTCATTTTGTTTCTCCTAATCATACATAAAGACTTCTAGATGTCCATACGCCCAAGCTATAAATCTTGTCTTGGCGAACATATCTTCCTATCATAAGCCACCATTTCGTTGCCGAAAAACCTATGACCCAAGCAACTGCAATCATTGTGGGAGCTAGCTCACAATTAAGTCGTGAAATTGCAAAGCAATTGGCAGATCAACAGGTTGAATTAGTCTTATTCGCCCAAGATCCAGAATCACTCCGCGATTTTGCCTTATCCTTGCCAACAAAAGTACAAGTATTTTCACTTCAAATTGAACAGCCTCAAGCCATTATCACTCAACTTGAATCCGTCTGGCAGAGTCTGGGCGGTGCGCACTTAGTCTTAGTCAATACAGGCCTCAATAGTTATGATCCTGAGCTGCCTTGGCTGCCAGAGCAAGACATTATCGATGTCAATGTGCGAGGTTTCGCCGCAATCTGCAATACGGCATTTAGACTATTTCGCGAGCAAGGTTATGGACAACTGGCGGCAATAAACTCTATCGCAGGTTTGCGCGGTGGCCCAAGTGTGGCCTATCACGCCTCAAAGGCCTTTGGGCAGAATTACCTTGAGGGCTTATGTATGCACGCCCAGCGCCTCAAGTTACCCATTACGATTACCGATATCCAACTCGGTTTACTCGACAAAGCCGCCATGCAACAAAATGCAATGTGGCTTGCCCCATTACCGCACGTTGCAGCACAGATCATCAAAGCAATGAAGCAAGGCAAACGCCGCGTCTATGTGACCAAACGCTGGCGCCTCGTCGCTTGGCTCACCGTATTATTACCCGAATTTATCTATAACACTCGCCACTGGAAGGCTAAAAAGCCAAAGCGCTAAGTCGGCTTAACCTGAGTGGAACATGCGCGATAAAAAGTGCAGAAACGAAAAAGGAGCCTAAGGCTCCTTTTTTACGCTTATCTGATCCGTAGATTAGAAAGTGTAACCTACGCTGACCATATAAACCCATGGGTCAATATCGGTACCAATAACCACAGTGTCACCCGATAATTTAAACTTCACATCGCTGCTAATTTGCGCGTACCACACAGAAGCGTTCACTAACCAGTTTTTGTTAACCTGATAGTCAACACCCGCTTGTGCCGCTAAGCCCCAAGACGTGGTCATGCTTAAGTCAGTTAACGCACCACCTAAATCATTGGTGAACTCATTGTCGAAGAAATTAGTATAGTTAACACCGACACCCACGTATGGACGTAATTTAGATTGCGCATCACCAAAATAGTACTGCGCCACTAAAGTGGGTAGCAAATGTTTAGTTTCGGCAATCTTACCTACACCTTTTAAAGAAACATCGTGGCTAAAAGGTGTGGCAGCTAATAACTCAACCCCAAAGTTATCTGTCAACATATAACCGAAGTTTAAACCCACTTGAGTGTTATTGCTGATTTGGAACTCGCCGTTACCCGCAACATCATCACTTGATTCATTTGGCGCAACAACCACAGCACCCGCACGAACGATAATGTCGCCTGCTTGGTGAGCCGATACAGAAGCAGAAAAACCAGCAGCTAAAAGGGTGGCAGCGATCAGTGTAGAAACAGTGTTTTTATTCATCATCATACTCCATATGTACAACATAGGTTTTTGTTTTAAATTACATCCTTAACAATTGACGCCTACACTGCCAGAGAAGTGCGACCACTTTATTGATCCAAATCAAAGTGAATGAGTAATACTCATTTCTAGGTACTGCACATGGGAGCTGAATCACGAAATTCAAACATTTATCGACAGTGCACCTTTGTTTTCTGTGAGCTAAGTTCTTTATTAGTCATCACTAATGACTACAGCAAGAGGTAGAGAACATTAGTAAAATAAACATTTAAGTAACAATAAAAAGCACTTAGCTGAGGGGGATTTGGCCATTAAGTTCAAATTGATCGGACTAGATGAGGAAGAATAGAAGCAGACAACAGCCGAACCTAAACGGCTTAAGGATGATACCCATACTGTTAGCGGTCTTAATTAGTGAGTAACTCAATTGAATCGCTATATTGAGTCGCTAAATTACATGGGACGAATTGAGTCAGATGCTTGAGTCTGTTTAGGAGTGAGTGAGAGATAAAATGGGTGAATGAGAAAATCAGCTTTTGCGGCAACACTCAAGCAAAGGATACCGAGTAAGCCAACCCTTAGTCGCGACTCTGTGATCAAACACAGGTAATGCCCGCTTTGGATTAGCACTCAGTTTGAGTGCAAACAAGGAGTTCAGCCCAAAGGGAGCCACCAGCTCAATATCACAAGACGCGGGATGATTTTTCATCCCAACACAAGTCTGAGTCTCAGTCTTTATCTGAGTCTGATCATCAGATTCTGTATCGACAGCTTGATAGCTTACCCCGATTGCGGTTTCAAGCTCTGGCCAATAGGACATAGCATCAACACAAGATGTGTAAGCCATGTCTTGATTTCGAACATGCATGCGCGCCTGATTCTTCACCGACCAAGGTAACTCAGGGACAAGCTGATTGAGATAGGTTTCAATTGCCAAATCCCGCTCGGGACTGATATCTAACGGGCAAAAATAGATCAGATCGATATCATTCAGTGGACTCAACTCAAATCCGTGCAAGCGATCCCAGACTAGATTACGGACAAATCCCGCCGCAAGGCACCACTGCGGCATTGAGTGTACTTTGGCGCATTGGAGCGCAAGTTCAAGCGCCCTCACCCGCTCGCAATCCTGAACGATCCATTCGAGTAATCGATGCTTTAGCTCTGCTTCACACATAGCCTCATCCATAACATTATTCATAGCACCATTCAGAACATGACTCATACATTACTCATAACAGTATCGTTGGCTTCAATGTCAGATAACACCACGGGAATGACATTCGGCTTACTCCACTTCGCCATCGGTTTCTGAGCACTTTACGACCTCATGACAGAGTAGAGAAACGAGACTATAAATAGGTACCATTACCGCAAAACAAATCCAAAACCCATAGACATCTTTGTCTAGCAAATTAACGCTAACAGTAAAGATGGGCATGAACAGTAGCATCCATTTTATTACATTGAGTTTGTACCGTATTGGCTTATCACAGTGGCAGCAGCGTCCTTCCTTAATCGGCACATCCTTAGCGCCGAGTTTACCTTTGCAATACGGACATTTTTTACTGAAAAGCATTAAAACCCCATCACTAAGATAAGACTTGCAAAGCAAGCCTCATGATCCATTCTTTACTATTTGTAAACACTTCATCAGTACGATTCGTTACACCGCATCCGCTTGGCGCTCTGGGGCCGCATCGGCAAAGGCTTCAAGCTGATTACACTCAGCCCACACGCGCATGATATTGGGATAAGGCGTTAAATCTACATTAAAACGCTGGGCGTTATACACCTGCGGCACTAAACATAAGTCGGCTAATGTCACTGTATCTCCAAAGCAATAACGACCACTGTGCCTAATCAACAATGTTTCTAAGGCTGCAAAACCACTCGCAACCCAGTGGTGATACCAAGTATTTTTAGCCGCTTCATCGACCCCTAAGGTTTGGGTTAAATACTGTAATACCCGCAAGTTGTTTAATGGATGAATTTCACAGGCTACCGTGAGCGCCATGGCGCGCACATGGGCACGTTCAAGAGCCGATGCAGGCAATAATGGGGTTTGTGGATGTATTTCATCGAGATATTCAATAATGGCTAAGGATTGCGACAAAGCATCCATATCCAACTCATCATCCAACGTTAAGGTTGGCACTAACTCGAGCGGATTTAGTGCAGTATAAGCCGCTTTATGCTGCTCGCCGCCATCACGTACAAGATGCACTGACAACTGCTCGGCTGAAATCCCCTTAAGATTGAGGGCGATGCGAACTCGGTACGCCGCGCTTGAGCGCCAATAACCATAAAGTTTCATATTTTCATATCCTTATAAAAGTCAGTATAAAAACGGGGCAATTAAGCCCCGTTAGTTTGAGTCGATGTGCCCTTTAAGGGAAAGCTTTAGGCTTTGTATTCAACCACTTTTTGATCGATAGAACCGAAAATCGTTACATTGTTGTCATCAAGCATTTCGATGCGAACAGTGTCGCCAAAACGCATAAATGGTGTAGTGGCTTTGCCTTCGGCAATCACTTCTAACATACGTTTTTCCGCTAAGCAGCTAGAGCCTGCGCTACGGTCATAGTTAGAAATAGTACCAGAGCCAATAATCGCGCCTGCGCCCAATGGACGGGTTTTCGCCACATGTGAAACTAACTGGCTGAAATTAAAGGTCATATCGACGCCCGCATTCGGACGACCAAATAACTCACCGTTTAAATGGGTGATCAACGGTAAATGCACTTTAGAATCTTCCCAACTGGCGCCCAGTTCATCCGGCGTCACTGCCACAGGTGAAAAACTGCTCGATGGCTTAGATTGGAAGAAACCAAACCCTTTCGCCAACTCACCAGGGATTAAGTTACGCAGTGACACATCGTTCACTAACATCAACAATTTAATGTGCTTAGCCGCATTGTCGCTGCTCACGCCCATAGGCACATCATCGGTAATGATCGCGATTTCAGATTCGAAATCGATACCCCAGTCTTCACTCGCCAGTGGAATATCGGCTTTAGGGGCAATAAAACTGTCTGAACCACCTTGATAGAACAGCGGATCTGTCCAGAAGGTTTCAGGCATTTCTGCGCCGCGAGCCTTACGGACTAGCTCAACGTGATTCACATAAGCGCTGCCATCGGCCCATTGATAAGCACGCGGTAGTGGCGACAAGCACTTAGCTTCGTCAAACGCTTGGGCGTTATCTAACATGCCTTCATTTAACGCGTCGTACAATTCTTGCAATTGCGGTTTCAGTAAATCCCAACCGTCGAGTAATTGCTGCATTGTGTGGGCAATAGCAGGAACGGCAACCGTTTTAGTGAGATCGCGGCTAACTAACATCAACTGACCATCGCGGCGACCATTGTTATAACTTGCAAGTTTCATATTGGCTCCAGTGCTTCTAAGGCTAGGCGTACAATTTTATTGTGCTGGAAAACGCGCGGCGTCATTCAGCTTATATTCGGCGATTTTAATCGAGCTCTTTGACTCATTAAGGGCGCACACGTTACGCACTCCGCGCCAACAGAGGCACGCCCTTTTGCTTGCTTTAACGTATTTGTTGCGCGTAGAAATACCCGAAGCTGGCGCAGATTCCTATAGCGTGACCCAAATCACATTTAGGTCAATTATTTCACATTTCGTAAACTAATCATTACGTTTATAACCTAGTTGCCGCTTATCAATATCTCGGTAAGCAATATGCCTGAAAAGTCGGCAACTAAGTGGAACGAAACTGTTACATCTATCGCGTCAAGCCAGCAAGGCTCGGCTTAACGACGCTTGGCTATCTTGTACTCACGCAGCTTATTGGCAATAGCGGTGTGCGACACCCCGAGCTTTTTCGCTAACTGTCGAGTGCTCGGATAGGCAGGATATAATCTGCGCAACAGACTCGCCTCAAACTGCTTCATTGCATCGTCGAGATTGCCTTCAAACTCATTGTCAAAGTAACCAAAACCTTCGGCGTAGGACGGCAATTTTAATTGTTCGACCGTCAACTCAGCCGAACCATCCCACATAGACACAGCTCTAAATACCGCGTTCTTTAATTGGCGTACGTTACCTGGCCAAGCGTAGGTGAGCAAATGATCGCGGCACTGAGCCGAAATCCGCCGCACTGGGCTAGACAACTGTTGGCTGTAATGTTCGAGGAACATTTCCGTCAGTGGAATGATATCGACCTTACGCTCGCGCAGTGACGGTATGTGATAACTCAGCACATGGATGCGATAGTACAAATCTTCCCTAAACTCACCAGTTTGGCACAGTTCAGCTAAATTCTTCTGGGTTGAGCAGATAATTCGCACATCGGCGCGGACTTCTTCATCGCCGCCTATGCGTCTAAAGGTGCCATCTTGCAATAGCCGAAGCAGCTTAACTTGGGCAGCCTTGGACATTTCCGCTACTTCATCGAGAAATACTGTGCCGCCCTTGGCTTCTTCAAAGAAACCCCGTTTAACGACTTTACCTTGGCTGACATAACCGAATAATTCTTCTTCGGCGGCGCTGTCGGGCAGAGCGGCGCAGTTGATGGCAATAAAGGGTTTCTCGCGGCGCATGCTGGCATCGTGGCTGGCTCTGGCCATTAATTCTTTGCCAGTACCCGTTTCACCCGTGATCAATAAAGGCGCATCGAGCTGGGCCATACGCCGCGCTTGCTTTAGCACTTCCTTCATTTTGTCACTACTGGCTAATACATTTTCAAAGCCAGTGGTTTGGTTCTGCAGCGCGTTAAACTGTTTTCCAACCCGCGCGGGGGATTTTAGCGACACCACAGCGCCAACTAAGATGGTTTTTTCATCCTCATCGGGCAGGTAAATCGGCAGCATTTCGGCTAGATATTCGTTAGGACCAATTTGTACCCTCGCCGCTTGCGGTAAGACTTGGCTTTCACTCAACCAGCGGCTGAAGTTAAAACCTTGCACCCAATGATTGAGCGACTCTTCGAGCACTTCGTGCTCACCCATGCCGATATTGAGCAAGGCAGACTCGTTAACGATACGGATACGCGCTTTAGCATCGATGGAGAAAACGGAGTCGGGTAAGGTTTTGAGCAAGGTTTTAAGGGCGTAATGTTCCTGCTCTGAGGGCATAAACGACACAGTACGCACATCGTGGACACTTTCCACTTTGCGGATCTGCGGCATCAAGGCACTTAAGGTTTCAAAACTGATTTCGGCAAATTGTAAGTACAGGAAACCTTGGTTACTGGCATCAATGGCAATTAAATTAATACCATAACGCTCTAACACGACTAAGATATCTTTGGCTAAACCAACACGATCCTGACAGCTGACTTCCAAGCGCATAATGACTGATATTCCCTTTTTTGATTCGAATTTTGGGGATAAACCGTGCAGAGCTATTTTTCGCCTTGAGCTTTACAACAAAAATGACGCTTGCTAGGCAAGTCGTTACCTTAACGAAAACGTCAGCGATGAGGGGAAATAGCAGAGCCCGTATACGTTAGAAGGTTAAACAGAAAGTGGCAAGCCTAGTTTACAGTTGAATTGTAACAGGAAGAAAAAATCAGCATCAAAAAACAGGTTAAGATGCTGATTAATTTGGTGAATTAACTAAACCAATAACTGGTCTGTCTTGGCGGCCATGATGAAGTCATTCTTATGTAGGCCCTTAATAGAATGTGACCACCAAGTGACAGTCACTTTGCCCCATTCAGTGAAAATGCCTGGATGATGGAATTCTTCTTCCGCTAAATCCGCCAGCTTATTCGTGAATGCCATCGCCAGTTTAAAGTTTTTAAACTTGTAGACACGCTCAAGCTGCATTACGCCGTCACGTACTTGCACGCCCCAGTCGGGGATCATACGAATAAGTTCGGCCAATTCTTCATCGGTCACTTTAGGTGCGTCGGCTTGGCACGCTTCACATTTCATATTCGATAACGCTGTCATACATACTCCTGTTGGCAACATTGGTAGGGATATTCTGTTGCACTTTACTCATTTTCTATTAATAGCTTAAATCGCATGACTCAATATCAGATGGCTAAATTAGACGCCAGCCAAATAACGAGTCAACTCATCAACCGAATCGTGACTTAACTCGCCTTAGCTTTTGGCGGAAACTTAGGGGCAAATAAACCTAACTGACGGGCCTTAGTGACATAAGCCATAATATCCATCTTGGCAATTTCATCCAGCATATCAATGTGCTCAATCACATAATAAATCGGCTGCATAATGTCGATGCGATATGGGGTTCGCAGCACATTCAATAAATCAAAAGGTTGACGTTCTGGCGCGTCACTTTCCATTGCATACAAGGTTTCACCGGGTGAGCTTAAAATGCCGCCGCCATAAATACATAAGGGACCGTCTTTAGGCTGTAGTAAACCAAACTCAACCGTAAACCAGTACAAACGCGCTAAAAATACCCTTTCCTCTTTGCTGGCATGTAAACCTAACTGCCCATACATGTGAGAGAAATTGGCAAATGAAGGGTTGGTGAGCAAAGGGCAGTGACCAAAAATCTCGTGGAAGATATCTGGCTCTTGCAAGTAATCAAACTCTTCCTTGCGGCGAATAAAAGTGGCCACAGGAAACTCTTTATTGGCCAGCAGTTCAAAAAAACGGCCGAAGGATATCAGCGCAGGGACCGCCGCCGTTTTCCAACCAGTGGTCGCTTGTAACACCGCATCAATTTCGGCAAGTTGCGGAATGCGATCCTTTGGCATCCCTAAGGCATCGAGCCCTTGCAGATATTCCTTGCAGGCACGACCAGGGAGATTAACGGCTTGACGGGCGTAAAGCTGACGCCAAATATCGTGTTCTTCTTGTGGGTAATGGATAAACCCAGTGTCATCGGCTCTGCGAGCGATGTACTCTGTTCCTTTCGTCATAATCTTCACTCGGTGGCTAACACTCATGGCTCCATAGTGATCTAAGGCTTTAAATTTGTTAACTCCCTCACACTTTATTCTTGTGCCGCCACTGTGACGTAAACGTAAAGCAAATATTACAAGGTCATTAAAATCACCCGGTTGCTGCACGCCATGGGTGCTGGATTAGATCCACTGTGCTACCTTTGCTAAAACTTATGCCCGAATTTGCCGTTAAAATACTTAGATTTCCTCAATTTTTTAGTGTTTGTAAATAGCTTTTCTGTGTAGGTCATTTACAATATTGGCCATTAATCGCATCTCCTTGACCTAAAAGGTTCGCAATGAAACAACATCAAATTCGTAAAGCCGTTATTCCCGTCGCAGGCCTAGGCACTCGTATGCTTCCAGCGACCAAAGCGATTCCAAAGGAAATGTTACCGGTTGTCGATAAGCCATTGATCCAATACGTGGTCAGTGAAGCTATCGCTGCTGGGATCAAAGAAATTGTCTTAGTGACCCACGCCAGTAAAAACTCTATCGAAAACCACTTCGATACCAGTTTCGAATTAGAAGCCCAACTCGAACGCCGCGTTAAACGTCAGTTACTCGAAGCCGTGCAATCTATCTGTCCTAAAGACGTGACTATCATTAGCGTGCGTCAATCTCAGGCGAAAGGATTAGGCCACGCCATTTTGTGTGCAAAATCTGTCGTCGGCGATGCACCATTTGCAGTGTTGCTGCCTGATGTGATCATCGATGAAGCCAGCTGTGATCTGCGCCGCGATAACTTAGCCGCTATGGTTACCCTGTTTGATGAAACCCAAGTGGGTCAAATCATGGTTGAAGGCGTGCCACACAATGTTGTTAACCAATATGGTATTGCTGATGTGAATGGCCATGATTTACAACCTGGAGAGTCTGAACCATTAGTCGAACTGGTTGAGAAGCCAGCCGTGGATGAAGCACCATCTAACTTAGCCGTTGTAGGCCGTTATGTGTTACCTGCCAGCATTTGGCCGTTACTGGCTAAAACCCCTGCTGGCGCGGGCGATGAAATTCAATTAACCGATGCAATCGCTATGTTAATGAAGCAAGAAACCGTAAATGCTTACTACATGGAAGGTAAGAGCCACGACTGTGGTAACAAACAAGGGTATATGCACGCGAACGTTGAATACGCCCTGCGCCACAGCGAAATCGGTGAAGATTTTGCACAATATTTAAAAACCGTTGTAAAAGGGATGAAGTAATGACGATTTTAGTGACCGGTGGTGCTGGCTATATTGGCACTCACACTGTGGTAGAACTGCTCAATGCAGGCAGTGATGTGATTGTGTTAGACAACTTGTCTAATTCGAGCATAGAAGCTTTAAACCGAGTCGAGCGGATCACAGGTAAATCGGTCATTTTCTATCAAGGCGATATTCTCAATAAAGCCTTATTACAGAAAGTGTTTAACGATCATGCTATCGATTCGGTTATTCACTTTGCGGGATTAAAGGCTGTGGGTGAATCCGTCGCTAAACCCCTTAAGTATTATGAGAATAACGTCACAGGAACCCTAATCCTCTGCCAAGTTATGGCGGAGTTTAAGGTGAAAAATCTCGTTTTCAGCTCATCGGCTACTGTGTATGGCGATCCTGCAAGTTTACCTATCACCGAAGACTTCCCCACTGGAGCGACCAATCCCTATGGTCAGTCTAAGTTGATGGTTGAACATATACTGGCAGATGTTCACAATGCCGATCCGAGCTGGAATATCGCTCGTCTGCGTTATTTTAATCCGGTTGGCGCCCATGCCAGTGGCTTAATCGGCGAAGATCCTAATGATATCCCTAACAACTTAATGCCCTTTATTGCGCAGGTTGCCGTGGGTAAACGTGCCGCCTTAAGCGTGTTTGGTGATGATTATCCGACTCATGATGGGACTGGCGTGCGTGACTATATCCATGTGGTGGATTTAGCCAATGGCCATTTAAAAGCACTGGCCAAATTGGCCACTAAACCAGGTCTGGTCACCTATAACTTAGGCACAGGCCAAGGATATAGTGTTTTAGACATGGTTCACGCCTTTGAAAAAGCCTGTGGTAACACCATTGCCTACCAAATTGCGCCACGTCGCCCTGGTGATATTGCCGCCTGCTACGCCGATCCAACCCATGCACGGGAAGATCTCGGCTGGCAAGCAACACATACGCTAGAAGATATGGCCAACAGTAGCTGGCATTGGCAATCGACCAATCCCAATGGTTACAACGGCTAACAAATTGAATGGCTTGTGGAAATATCCCAAGCCATTTTTCTTTATCACTGTGAATACACCCATCACTTTAAATAACCAACCGTTCGAGGAGCAACATGACTCAAAGTATTAATCACAGTCGTCGTAACCTCTTTCGCCGCCGTAAAGATAATGCCTTGAGGCCACCTTGGGTGCGTGATGATATCGAGTTCACCGATGTGTGCACGCGCTGTTCAGCCTGTATTGAGGTGTGTGAAACGCAGATCATCATCAAAGGCGATGGTGGATTTCCTGAAGTGTCCTTTAAGGACAATGAGTGTACTTTTTGTACGCTGTGCGCTAAGGCATGCCCTGAGAAAATCTTCGATTTAGCCCAAATACCTTGGTCGTATCAAGCCCATATTCAAGAAAGCTGTTTAACCTTTCAAGGGATCTGGTGTCAAAGTTGTAAGGATGCCTGTGAGCCTAGAGCCATCCGTTTTGAGTTCAATATTGGCCAAGCTCCACGTCCGCAAATAGACCTTGAACTTTGTACCGGATGCGGCGCCTGTGTGGCTCCCTGCCCTAGCAAGGCCATTGAAATAACCCGACCGACTTAATGCAGCAAAGCCATCACATTAACCCATACAGAGCTGTGCATATCATCGATTTTACGCTAGTATCGCGCCTCTATTGAACTCTGTTAATCCCTTCTCGAATTAAGTTGATTTATGATGATGTTTGTAAAAAAACTGTTCTTCCCCCCTAAACAAAGTCCCTCTTTTAGTTTTATTTCTCGAGGCACTAAACTCACGGGGAATATCGAATTAACGGGCGATGTGCTTATTGGCGGTGATATCCAAGGTCAACTGCTTTCTGAGGCTAATATCACTATAGAACAGGGCGGTACGATTCAAGGCGAAGTCAAGTGCCATGAGTTTGTCGTGAACGGACACTTCAAAGGCAGACTCATTTGTGAACGCTTAGTGATCCAGCATAATGGTGTTGTCGATGGCGAAGTGGCGAGCACTTCAATGCAAATTTTTGAGGGCGGCCAGTTTATTGGCATGCGGATTAAAGAAGATGCGCCAACCATTTATTCCCATGCAATTGGCCACACAACTGTAACAGCCAATGGTAACTTATCGCACGTACAAAACGATGTTATAGAATCTCGCTAAAACGGCGAATAAATGATGCTCGCAAGCTCACCCACTTAGGCGAGCTTGTATTTTTAACGCATTATTTACTCAATTTTTTTAATACCCCGACTCAAAACCCTTACCAGCCAAATAACTGCCTGCGAAGTAGCACTCTTTACAATGGTTAAATAATTGTTATTTTGCCGAGAGTGATCACAGTTAATCCGCACGACTGCTGTTAATCTCACAGCTAATAGCGATGTTAGGGGGATAGCAAGGAGCAGAGTCAGGGCCACAGAATGCCCCTAATAACCCCGCAAAAAATAGTTAAGACTCATATAGGGCAACATACAAAATGAGCAACGCATTACTCAAACAAATCTGTGAACTCGATGTTTTTACCTTACTGGTATTTAAAAGTATTTTCGATACTGGGCACGCGAACAGTGCCGCCAAAGCGTTGGATGTTTCTGCACCGAAAATCAGCCGTTGTCTCAACGCATTACGCCTGACCTTTAACGATGAACTCTTCTATCGCCGACAACAGGGGCTAAAACCCACTCCTTTAGCAGAAAGCCTGTATGTGGCGATTTGCCAGTTTACTGAATCAGTTTATCACCTCGAACAATCTGCAACTCAGATACAAAATGCAGCCATCAATGCCGATTTACCACTACATATCGCCGCCTGTAATGGACTATTGAACTTTTTAGCGCCGCAATTAAGCACGCCTGAAGTCGCCCAAGCATTAGGAAAAATACGTTTACATAAATGGCAGGAAAATAGCGCAGAGTTAATTCACGCAGGTGCACTGGATTTTGGCATCACCTTAGAAAGCGCTGAAAATAAAGAATTAAGTTACACCAAACTTGGCACGATCAATGGTGTCTACATAGTGGCGGCCAAACAACATCCTCTGTGGCAAATTGAAACTGACATTAGCTTAGAGCAAATTTGTCGCCATCCATTTCTATTTATAGAAGTTAAAGGCTTTAACAGTAAAATTGACCCCTTAGAATTGTTTTGCCAACGCCAAGGTATCTTACTGCCTGCGGTGGAGAAAGTTATCGACCGAGAGGAATGGTACGCCCATTTACTCACCATGAAGAGCGTGGCTTTCTGTTCCAGCATTGATATGCACACAGTAAAACATATGCCCGGATTACACTTAGCACGCTTAAATGATAAAGAACTCAACAGGCTTCACGATTCTATGATGGCGCCACAATATTATCTCATTGAAAAACCAGCAATTCATCGGCGTTACAGTCAGAGTCAAAGCGCGCTTGTCGTGCGTTCCTTACTTGCCGCACTCGATCACGCCCGCTAACGCGAGACAATCAGCTCAACCAAGCTCGTGGAGATAACATTCACTAAACCTTGTTTATACCATTGCGATGATTCGATGTTAAACGGGGTTTAAATAGTGAGATGCCGAAGTTTAAAACATCAAAATTTCATTGGTATGTTATCTCTTAACAATACTAATCCTCAGATTACATTACCGCCTCTTTTCCCCTGTGCTTTGATGATCTAAACGTCAATTCCATTACTGAGATTTAGGCTATCTTTGCCTCAAGCATTTTGCTTAACCGAAAATGAATTCTTCACTGAAGCCCAAGTTGAAAAATAAAAATTGTGATGGCCATCATGGCTTTCCGGCTGAATTTCATTATTTAAAATATCAAAATGCAAATTTTAGAATTTCCATCCACGTTTGTTAAATCATCGTTCACATATCAGATACAAACTTGCAAATACCACTTTATAAGTAGGTGAATCCTCCTATATTAGAGGCACTGCACACGCAGTCTTATAGAAAGAAAAAGGGACGCGATGATGAAAAACTACAATAAATCTCTACTGGCACTGGCTCTCGTCAGTACCTTAAGTCTTACCGCCTGCGGGGACGGAAGCGATGGTCAAGATGGGGCACCTGGTACACCCGGAACACCAGGCACTCCCGGAACACCAGGTACACCGGGAACCCCTGCGGGATCCTTTGTTAATACTGTTGCTTCAGCAGGCGATGTGACCTTTATTATCGCCCCAGAAGACATCAATATCGCTGGTGCTGGGATATTCAAAATTAAGTTTAATGTTGAAGGCAAAAATGCCCAAGGCAAAGCAGTTCCGTTTACTGGGTTAGATATGGTGTCACTCTACTCGGTGACCGCCATGGTTAATAATTCAGGTTCGGGAGCCCCGCTGCAATGGGTTAACAACGGCGCAGCAGCAGGCAATAGTTCATCAATGTACTGTACACTGACGGGTGAATACACTTCACGCGGTCAAACCGGAAAAGCCTGTACTTTAGTTGAAGATCCAGCCTCTCCCGGCACTTATACGGGTACCTGGACCTATGACGGTGCAGCGCCAATAATGAACGCCAATGATGATTTAACGGCAGCGCATCGTTTCTTTATGCGTGCATATAACATCACTGATGCTAGTGGTACTAGTATTTCAGATAAAATTTTATCTGAACCGCTGAACTTCATTCCATCAACCAATGCAATTGTCGAAACATCAGGTAAAGATACGGTTACCGATGCAGCTTGCATCAACTGTCATGGCGCGGTCGATGGCAGAATAGCCAAAATTGAAGCCCACCATAACTATCAAAGTGTTGAAAATTGTATTGCCTGTCATAATCCTGCAAATCAACCTGATGAGCAGCAATTGGCCGATGGCTGGTTATTTGATTTAGGCCCTATGGTTCACCGCATCCATGCGGGTCATCATGTTGCCGATTATCTCAGTGGTGACGCTAAAGAATACTTCGGTGAATTAGGTTTCCCATCGGATTTGAAAGAATGTACGACCTGTCATACTACAGACCAACCTAGCTATAACACCGTTTACGCCCAAGCTTGTGTCGGCTGTCATATAACAGTCAACTTCGCCACCGGTGAAAACCATTCAGAATTTGGTCTAGCTCAAGCAGATGACACTCAATGTAGCTCTTGCCACGGCACAGGTAACTTGTCGCCCGCGGTGGTGCATAGTGTCGGTAAACGTGCTGAGTATGCTTCTCTGTTCAAAGTTGACTTTACCAGCGCAGCAGTCGCTCCATCTGCCACTCTAGGCATGAAAACCTTAACCATCAAAGCCAATGTGACCATGAATGGCGCACCAATCGCTGACGGTACAAGTCTTGCCACCTATAATGCAACGACTAATCCAACAGGTATGTTGGGCGCTAACGGTCTACTATTAGGTAATGTGACTACAGATGGCACTGTTTATGCGTGGCGCGATGTTAAACCAACTGCAATCAATCTAACCTTGGCAAACGGTACACTTGCGGGCGGCGTATTAACCTTCGTGAAAGATATTCCAGATGCGCAAGCTGTGGGCACTCTCTACGTCGGTTCAGAAGCCAACTTCTGTGCCAAAGCGGGTAAAGTGGTTAGCTGTAATACCACGGGCTTAGAGTTTGGTCCAACTAGCCCTATCGGTAACGAAGCTGCAGTGAAATTCTACAGTCTTGATGGTAGCGCAGTCACTAAAGCCCGTATGACTGACCCTACTCGTATCACAGTAGAAGAAGCTAAGTGTAATGCATGTCATGGCACTTTAGATTATGCCAAAGGCACCAGGCACGGTACTTATACCTTCGACCAGTGTATGAACTGCCATAACGATACTACAGGCTCAACATATCACCCAACAGTCGCATACAAAGGTGCTGATGGTACTAAGGTCGTCAATCCAGATGTCACTTTTGGTAACAAAGACTTATTTACTGTGGCCCACCGTTTCCACAGTGGTAACTTCGATGGTATTGAAGGCATCTTCCGTAATGCTGACGGAGAGTTAGAAGGTTATCCATCACCAGAAACTGCATGTTCTGCATGTCACAAAGACAATGCCAAACTGTTTGCAACTGACGGCGGTTTAACTTCAGGCAAACGCTCAATCAAAGTCGGTGCTTACTACATTAGCCCAGTAGCTGAATCATGCCGTACCTGTCACGCTCACTCTGATGCGGCAGCTGTCGCTCACTTTAGAAGTAACGGTGCGGTAGTTGAAGCGGATGCAATGACAGATCCTAACCTACCAGTAGAATCTTGCGCGACCTGTCATGCTGAAGGAAAAACCTACGGCGTAGATAAGGTACACGCAGAGGTAGCACACTAGTACTAGTACCTTTGGGTTGCCCCTGCACAACCCAAACTTCAACTCTGCAACTCATTGGGGACCCTTAGGGTCCCCTTTTTTATTGCCAATTCTCTTCACGTAAAAATGCAATATCAATCGTATTAATAACTGCGATAAAGACTTAATCCGCTAAGCGACTGGCTTGTGCAATACGTTGTCTAAGCAGCTTAAGAAAGTCCTTAGCTTCTCTGTCCAAACTGTCGTGGGGAATATACAAGTGATAACCTAAACGCGTATCTAACATCACGCAGCGATGCCCAAACATCGCCAATACACCGCGATAACGATCCCCTTCTATCACCAAAGGACCAAACTCTGCGCCGAGATAAGTTTCTAAAGTCGCTAAGTCTTCATCTTGCGAGGCTGCAGTCACCAATAAAGGCCGCTGCTCTGTTAATAAGCCGGTGGCTAAGCGCAGGGAAATATTGTCCAAAATAGGATTTAAGTGTTTTAGCTTAATACCTAAATAAGATAACTCTATGGTATCTAATCCATTGGTCACCCGCGGGATATCGACCCTTTGAATATTATCCCAACCGATAGACACTTTGCCGCGGCGATGAAAATAGGTCAGCCCCTTGTCATCTAGTGCTAGAGTCGTTTCCGGCTCATACACCTTGGCTAAACCGAGAATGAGTGAAATAGCGCCCAAACTAAAAAACATCAAACCAACAGCAAACAAGGCCGGCCACGTCAGAAAAAGTCCCAAACCCAGCACCAAACTTAAACCTCCTAGCCAAGTTAAGGTTAACCCATTTCGTTTTGATAAAGGACGCACAGACACACTTTCTGACTCAATTGTCATTGTTCATCTTCCTGTTAACACTCACTCTCTTTAGACCGAACTTAGCAAACCACACCTTTAACTTACGGCCTTTATCCATAACCACAAACGGCCAATGTATTCGTGAATCGCCCGCTGAGAAGCCACTAGATTATCCGCCGTCAAACGCCACCAAAAATCATCTCGGCCAATATAATCTGTCGGTGCAGCCTCTGGGTGTAAGCCTTTAGCGGCGAAAATAGCCATCGACCTTGGCATATGAGTAGCCGATGTGACTAAGCGAAAGGGCTCCTCCCCTAATTCCCACTTTAAGTATTGCGCTTCTTCTATCGTATCGCGCGCCAAGGGGAATTGGATGATCCGACGTTTATCGACGCCCAGTTCAACTGCGGCATTCGCCATCATTTCAGCATGGGAAACCTGCGGAAACTCTCCCCCCCAACCGCTGACAATCAACTTACATTCTTGACCTAATTTCAGCTGTCTGAGCCCTTCACTAAGCCTTGCAAGCGCTACTGCAGATAAGGATTGCACCGCAGTCGCGCCTTGAATATCCGAGTGTGCCGAACCTAATACCATCACAAAACAAGCGCCTGTGATGGGTGTGGAATTAATGGGGTAAGCCGACTCTAATGGCCGCACTAAGGTATTCACACCCAGTTGACTGCTTAAAAAGAGTAAGAGAAAGAAGGCGCACGATACTAAGTATTTCGCCATACTCCGACGGCGCCATACCAGAAAAGAAATTAATAATAACAATAGGATAAAGGGAATCGGCATTATCCCCTGTGAAACAACTTTCTTAACCCAAAACATGATGTCCATGCCAAGCCCCCCAAAAGAGCGCAATCATAGCATCAAAATACGGCGAAACGCATAGCAGATAACATTAGCCCAGCGTTTTGCTGGGCTAATGTTTATAAAACGTATCGGCCATTAAGCATTGATTTCAAAACCGAATAAGCTCACTAGATGAGTTCAAATATCCAAGCAAAGATCACTTTTCCCACAACCAAGCGGCACCGCGCACTCCCGATGAACAACCGTATAGATTCTGCACCACAGGCGTATGACACTCACGTCCCACCACATAATGGGCCAGCAATGCCGGTAATCTTGGGTAAATCGCCGCGACATTCGACATTCCGCCCCCCAGCACTATGGCATCGGGATCGAGCATATTGATCACATGGGCGAGTGAACGAGCGAGTCTATCCATATAACGATCAAATGCAGCAACCGCAATGGCGTCACCTTCATCGACTAACAACATAATATCGGCACCTGATTTGGCAGCAGCGCGCACTGTACCCGCAGCCGTCAAAGCCGCATTATAATCACGCACAAAGCCAGTACCTGAAATAAAGGTCTCGATACAATCGGGATTGCCACAGAAGCAACGGGTGGTATTGAACTCTTCCTTAGTCATCCAAGGCAAAGGATTATGACCCCATTCACCGCCGATACCATTACCACCACCGTGCACTTTGCCGTTAATTGCCACGCCAGCGCCACAACCAGTACCAATAATCACGCCAAACACCACAGAAGCACCAGCGGCAGCACCATCGACCGCCTCAGATACCGCAAAGCAGTTGGCATCATTGGCAACCCGCACTTCACGCTGCAACAATTCCCCTAAATCCACATCGAGGGGATGACCATTGATCCACGTCGAGTTAGCATTTTTGACTAAACCTGAATAGGGCGATACCACACCTGGAATACCCACGCCGACAGTGCCTTGCTCGCCAAGAGTCGCTTCTGCTTCCTTAACTAAATTTACAACCGCAGCAAGCGTGCCCTGATAGTCACGTGGCGTCGTCACACGTTTGCGAAATAGCTCATTACCTTCATCACTCAGTGCGACTAATTCTATTTTTGTTCCGCCTAAATCGACGCCCATGCGCATCATGAATTACTACTCCAGTGTTTAGCCCGCCCTTTCATCAACGAATATCGATGCTAGGCGGTTGTTATTTAACCCAGCCTGGGGCTGTGGCAATAAAGTAAGGGTTTAAAATGTCAGGTTTTTGATTATAAGTTAATGGTTCACCTGACTCATAACAGACAACTGTGCCGCCTGCACTTTCGAGCACGGCTTGCGCCGCCGCAGTATCCCACTCACTGGTAGGACCCAGTCTGGGGTACAGATCGGCACTGCCTTCTGCCAACATACAAAACTTAAGCGAGCTACCCACGCTTAAGATGTCATGCTCGCCAAACTGTTGTAAATATTGCGCTAAACCTGGGCTCAAGTGCGAGCGACTGCCAACAATCATCGGCATTTCGCGTGGCGTATTGGCGCCCAATAAGGGGCACTCTTGACCCGCTTGTTGACGCCATGCACCTAAATGCTTAGCGCCGTAATAATAGGTATCGAGCACAGGCGCATAAACCACACCTGCGATTGCAACCCCTTGATGGATAAGCGCAATATTGACGGTAAACTCGCCATTGCGCTTAATAAACTCCTTAGTGCCATCTAAAGGGTCAATCAACCAATAGGTTTGCCATTGACGACGCTCGTCCCACGCAATATCCGCCGCTTCCTCAGACATAATAGGAATACCGACAAACTGCTGCGCCAATGCCGCCACTATCACGTGGTGCGCGGCTAAATCGGCGGCCGTCACGGGACTATCGTCACCCTTATGGCTCACCGAAAAGTCATCTTGACCATAAACCGTCATAATGGCATCGCCCGCCGCTTTGGCAATCGCGACCACTTGTAATAGATCTTGTTTGGTCAATGTCTGTGCTATTGTCGTCTTGTCTGTCACTGAAACTTCCTTAATGCATTAAATATCTTGGCATTATGCCATTGTCATCCAAGGGGAATTTAGAACAAATTCATCATACATCAAGCAAAATAGACTAAGACTCGCGGCCTAAACCGCGGCACACAAAACCACAGATTAACAAAGTGATTACGATACTAAGGCAAGCCATTGACGCTGAGAAGGGGCTTGAGTCCAGCTGCATTCGTATTCACAGCCTATGTTTTCATATTGATAGTCTACATTTGTCGCTTAAATCTGATTATTGGCGGGCTTATGGTTTTCGACAGCATTAAACGCTGGATAACGTAAACGCTTAACGCCTGATTAAAATTGCCTAAAGCAAAATGTGAGTCACACTCAATATCGTCAAGATAACCGCCGCAACATGCGATTCAGTTGCTGACACCAATCTTGCCACTCGATCTGTTCAGGCATCGACAGTGCGTTATTGACCCCCAAAGTGGAGCGTAATTTACCACTGTTCAGCACGCTATAACTCGGCCTTTTTGCCAAATTCACGCCGCGGTTTAATGCCTGTTTAGCGTAATCAGCACTGGTAATTGGCTGGATGACCACAGGTTGACTTAACAAATTAAGCGCTAGGGCTTGTCGCTGGATTTCACAGGCAAATTCATACCAACTGCATTGGCCTTGAGCGCTGTAATGAAATACGCCCGAGCGCTGCTGCATGACTAATTGCCAAATCACCTTAGCGAGTGCATCACTCCATGTCGGGCAGCCGATTTGGTCGACTATCACCTGCAAGCTTGGCTGAGTACGCATCAAGTTGAGCATGGTTTTGACAAAATTATGCCCATCTTGACCGTAAAGCCATGAGGTGCGCACAATCGTTGCCCGCTCACCCAAGACCGCCAATACCTTCTGCTCACCGAGCAACTTACTCTTGCCGTAAGCAGACAACGGCTCGGGAGCATCGAGTTCAACAAATGGCCTTGGTAAATGGTTTGGATTTGAATTTGGAGCTAAGTCAGGGTTTTGATGCTGTTCAAAGTCAGCTTCTCTAGCATCACTTACAGCACGTTCAGTTGCATGGGCAATACCACAAACAGCATGACCACCAAACACATAATCGCTCGACACATGCAGCAAGCGCGCGCCCGACAGTAAACATTGCTGCGCCAATAACTCAGGGCCGAGTGCATTCACCCGATTCGCTTCAATAGCATCATGCTCAGCAGCGTCGACCGCATTATAGGCCGCGCAATTGATCACCCAACTGGGTCGATATTGAGCAAATACGGCTGCAATATTGGCGGCATCGCTAATGTCTAACTGACTGCGATTTAGCGCATAAAGCTTCAGTGGCGCGACTGTGTTTGCGCTCGTGTTTGCACTTGTGCTGCTATTTAGGGCTAGCTCGACAATATCGGCAGCGACTCTCAGCAAGGCCTCTGCGAGCTGACTCTTAGCGCCCGTGATTAACACCACTTGAGGAGTGTTAGCATCTGTAGCTATTGCCGCCCCGCATTGAAGTGGCGTCACTTTAGTTGCCACTATTTTCATCACTAATCATATTCACTATGCATCTATTAATTGAGCATCGTCACTAAATAAAGGGATCAAATCAGCAACGGTTTCATGACCACGGGCGGCTAAAAAAGCCAAGAGTGCAGAAGGACTGCGATTAAGTAAGCGTGATGGCGGATAAGCCACTTCATCGATGATCGCTTGCGCCCGCGCAAAACCGCCCAAGCTGAAAGCCACATGGGAATCAGAGCCCATAACTAAAATAGTGCCAAATTCCTTGGCCGCTTTAGCAATCGCAGTGCAATTGGCTTCGCTACCCTTACGGGATACTTCAAAGGAGGAATTGTTAATTTCAAGCGCTACACCGTATTCGGCAGCGGCGCGGGCAACGGCTTCAATATCAATCGGATAGGCGGGGTTTCCTGGATGAGTGATGATATCGACCTTGCCGCTTTTAATCGCATTAATCATGGCCTCTGTGTGGGTTGCCTTATCCGATGGCGGATAAACCGGTTCATGGAATCCCGCGAGCACAATATCGAGCTGCTTTAAATAATCACCAAAGAAATCAATCTCGCCGTCGATATTTTTAATATTGGCTTCGATACCCCGCAAAATCCCGACGCCATCGACCATACGCGGCAACACTCTTAAATTCACAAAGTGCCAAAAATGCGGCGCATCGGCCATCGCAGGCCCATGATCTGTGGTGGCAAATAAGCGAATCCCCTTTTGCTTTGCCACCACTAAGTAGTCATGAATCGTGCTATAAGCATGGCTCGACGCCACAGTATGGGTATGAGTGTCGACTTGGTACTGCATGGTTCACCTCAGTCAAATGATTCAATCAATTTAGAAAAACTGGCCACGATTTAGCTAAAGAGCGATAACAATTCATCGGCGCTTCCTTGCCATGTGCCCTTGCCTTTACCTTCGAGAATACTGTCCGCCAGACTTTGCTTATGCTGCTGCATTTCTTGGATTTTTTCTTCTACAGTGCCTTCGGCAATCAGCTTATAGACAAACACGGGCTTATCTTGGCCGATACGATGGGCTCTGTCCGTTGCCTGCTTTTCCGCCGCTGGATTCCACCAAGGATCATAGTGGATCACAGTATCCGCCGCGGTGAGATTAAGCCCAGTGCCGCCGGCTTTTAAACTGATTAAGAACACAGGCGTATCGCCCTCTTGGAACTTATCTATCTGCGCTTGGCGCAGGCGAGTTTGCCCAGTGAGCTTACTGTAATCGAGCCCTAAGTCCACCAGCTCTGCTTCAATCAGGCTAAGCATGCTAGTGAACTGGCTGAAAATTAATATCTTGCGCCCCTCTTGCACCATCTCGGGCAAATTCTGTTTTAGCCAGTCTAACTTAGCATTACTCTTCACTTTTTGCGCTTGCTCTAACTTCACTAAGCGCGGATCGCAGCAGGCTTGGCGTAGCTTAAGTAAAGCATCGAGAAACTCGATATGGCTGCTAGCAACACCTTGAGAGGCAAACAAATCCCGCAGTTTTTTCTCCATCACCAGTCGAATACTCTCGTAGAGATTTCGCTGATCTTTTTCTAACTCTAAGCTCTGGGAGATTTCGGTTTTAGGGGGTAATTCACCGACCACTTCATCTTTGGTTCGGCGCAGCACAAAAGGCGCAATCCGTTGACTCAAGATTTGCGCTTGTTCCCTATCGCCATAACGTTCAATTTTGTGCCTAAAGGATTTGTTAAAGAAGGCATTCGTGCCGAGTAGTCCGGGCAAACAAAAGTCCATCAAGGACTTAAGTTCACCTAAGTGATTTTCAAGCGGCGTACCCGACAGACACAATCTAAACGGCGCTTTAAGAGCTTTAATCACTTGAGTCACTTTCGCCTGCGCATTTTTAATCTGCTGCGCTTCATCGAGCACGATATGTTCAAACACCTGCCGTTGGTAATAGTCACTGTCGCGCACAATCAGCGGATAGGTCGTCACCACAATATCAAACTCACCTAAGCGCTCGAGCAAAGGCTTACGCAAGGCGCCATGAATCACGACAAGCTTTAACGAAGGTGCAAATTTCGCGGCTTCTTTTGCCCAATTACCCACTAAGCTCGTTGGGCAAATAATGAGGCTTGGAGCATGGTTAGCCCCTACGGGTTTTAGCGCTTGCTGCTTGAGTAAAAAGGCCAAGGTTTGAATGGTTTTCCCTAGCCCCATATCATCGGCTAAAATACCGCCAAGCTGATATTCCTTTAAAAAACAGAGCCAATTCAACCCTTGCTGTTGATACTGACGTAACTCAGCATTTAAGTTGTCTGGGACTGCAACCTCTAACACGCCGTTAAAGTTTTCAAGTTTAGTTGCTAAACTGCGCACCCGTTCACCATTAAGCAGGCGAATATCACTGTCGGCAAAATCATTTAATAGGTGGGCACGGTATTTAGGCAAAGACACGCTATTGCCTTTGTGACTGTCAAACAGCTCTAAAATAATGCTGATCAGCGGCTTAATCACGCTAGCTTTGACTTTTAACCAATCGCCATTTGGGCTGGGCAGCAGTAATTCTGCATCATCGGCGGGCTCACCATACTGCTTAAGCCAAGTGGCAATTAAGGGCAGCATAGGCACTATTTGACCATCGATGTCAGCATTCAGTGACAGAGAAAACCACCCCTCTTGGGTATCATCCAGTTCAATCGCCAGCGGAGTTTCAATCACATTCAAACTGAAATGGTTGGCAAAATGCACTTGGTAGCCCAAGGCCTCTAGCGCAGGGATTTCCTGTTGGATAAAGTGCAACCAAGCATCGATGGTTTCTGGCAGTGGCCCTAACCCCCAAATACTGACATAGCTGCCACTGTTAGGGATAAAAGAAGGCGCCAGCTCCACGAGCTCCAATGCCATCAAACGATTAATCGCATCCATTTCCGCATCGAGTTGACGCGCGACTTGATAGGTTTTGCCTTGATGGGTAACTAAGGATAAGGGCTCATCGGGATATTGACCGCCAAGTACCACGTCTTGATAGACAAATTCCAACAGCACCAGTGGCTGCGCCATAGCAAACTCAGGTAAATCCTGCGAGGTTAAGGTCAAACGGACTTGCAGCGGCACTTGCAGCTCGACAAAATCAATCGAAACCGGCGTAGGTACGGTTTTCGCCGAAAAGTGTTTAATCAGTTTGTGACTCACCATTTCAATCTGCGAGCTAGGCACTGGCGGCATCTGGCTGAGTAACAAGAGTTTTTCAACGCTGATCTCTGTCTCTAATGCGCCTATCTTAAAATAATCTAAATCGATATAAGTCGGCGGTTCACAGGGGATTAGCTCCCAATTGTCCTTATTGGGCAGCGTTAACTGCATCTGCTTGTGCTCGGCATCCTTATCCAGCCAAATAAATTCAGGCTTTAACGGTTCACCTCGGGTGAGCGCTAAACGGCTCTCTTCCCAAAAACATCGCCCAGTGACGAGCATTTTTTCCAGCGCCATAGCGCCTAACTGAGCTTTAAGATACAAACGCGAGGCACCGTGGCGGCGAGTCGACATAATAAGATTGATGATGAGCACGTCTTCGGCGCCAATCCAAGCGGGCATATAGTATTGCACATCGGATAACGCGATTTTAGAGCCTTTGTTATAGCCGCCCTTCTTCGCCAGCTTGCCTTTTCTTAGTTCAAGGTAAACGCCGTTATCATCTTTGGATAACACGTACAGCACGCGATCGTCATAAAGTAAATCGACATTTGAAACCGTGAGATCATCACTTTCGTCTAGCAGATGTAACCACTGGGCAATACGTTGATCTTCAACGGTTCTATCACTCAGTAAGCTGTAAAGCACGGCGGCAATATGCTTGCAATGCCCAGTGGCGGGGCATGAACAGAAGCCATTCATGATCAACTTATGGTTAACACTCACGAGGCGAATATCTTGACGATAGGGCTGGGATTCCGTACCCATGACGCGACCTTCAATATGACGAAAATCGGCATTCGCTTTGGCGCTCAAGACCCGCCCCTTCATCACATAATCACGGGCGCGCATTAAGGTTGGCGGCGTGAATAATGACTCAATCGTGGTGCGAGTCAATTGGATAGGATCTTGGGGGGACAAGCGATTCATGTAAAAACCTTGAAACTAAAAATATCAATACCTAACAATAGCAAGCCATTGCCGAGCGACATTTATCAATGAGTTGTGTGGAATTGTATTGAAAGCCTTGGCCGAAAGCCAGAATGATAGTCTCTATCGATAAACTCACCCTGCCTGCAAGATAAAAGAACAGACTTATTCGCAAGCAGGGCATGGATTTTAAATTACCAAAAAACATTAATAAATAAGGCGTTAACCTTGCATCACCCCCAAGACATTAACGGTTGCAACCAAGGGCTAAACTTTTGCTTTAGCCTCAGTACTTTTTGCATCAGTACTATTTTTATCAGCAATGTAGCGGTCGACCAGTGTTTCTAAGATATCCAAGGGCACAGCACCATTTTTCAGCACTACATCGTGGAAATCCCTGAGATCGAACTTATCACCTAAGGCCAACTTGGCTTTTTCACGCAGTTCGAGAATTTTCATCATGCCGACTTTATAAGCCGTCGCTTGACCTGGCATAACGATATAACGCTCAATCTCAGCCGTGACATCACGATCGGACATGCCAGTATTTTTCATCATATAGTCAATCGCTTGCTCGCGAGTCCAACGGCTATGATGAATACCTGTATCTACCACTAGACGCACAGCGCGGAACAACTCAGCCTGCAGACGACCGATATTATCAAAGGGATCCTTTTGAAAACCAAGTTCCCACGCCAAACGTTCGCTATATAAAGCCCAACCTTCAATGTACGCCGTAAAAGGCGCCATCTTACGAATAAGCGGCATACCTTCTAACTCCATCGCCACCGCAATTTGAAAATGATGCCCAGGGATCCCCTCGTGGTAGGCTAACGTGCGCATACCGTATTTAGGCGTGGCCTTGATGTCATATAAATTGGCATAGAAACGCCCTGGACGACTACCGTCAATCGCGGGCTGCTGATAATAGGCACCCGGTGCTGTTTTTTCTTTAAATTCAGGAATGCGCACCACTTCCATTCCCGCTTCGGGTCGAATACGGAAAGCATCACCCAGTCCCGCATTCACTTCATCAAGAATCTGTTGATAATCAACCAAGATTTGCGCTCTACCCGCATCGCTATCTTCATAGTAAAACTTAGGATCCGCGGCTAATGCTTCAATCGCGACCGAAAAACCTTGACTCACATCGTAACCTTCTGCGGCTAAGATAGTCATGATTTCACTTTGAATGCGGTCCACCTCAGCCAGCCCTTTAGCATGGATTTCATCAGCAGTGTAATTGGTGGTAGTGAAGAACTTCAGCAATTGCTCATAGGCAAGGTCGCCATTTAGCAGCGCCCAATAACCATCATCCGTCCCCGCTTTGGCTTGTAACTGGGTGAAGTAGTCGATAAATAATTGATACGCTGGATGCACATAACCTTTAATGTCCGCTTCGGCGGCGGCCAATAACCGTGCTTGTTCATCGGCACTGATATCCGTGTCAGCCAATTTGGTTTTAAATGAACTATATAAAATATTGTCTTGAATCGGCGTCGCGACAAAATCATTCATCTCGGTGAGCACCCGCTCAATCACAAACTTAGGCGGAATAATCCCTTTCGCTTCACGGATTTTTAAGCCTTCGAGAGTTTGCGCAAACTTAAGTTTCACCTTTTGTAAACGCGACAGATAGTTTTCTGCATCGCCCACCGAGTGCACTTGGTGCTGCGCCTGCATAAAGCTGGGATAACCGTTTTGCACGCCAAACAACTGATTAAGCGGATAGTTATGGTAACGATACGGCTCAGAAACCAGCGCGAAATCGGCGAGATATAGGGCAATATCCTTGGAGATACGTTGATTTTCATCTAAATCCGCATCGGAATAGCTCAGCAAGGTTTCACGCAAATCTCGCACTTGCCCGAAAGTCTTATCCATCGCCTCTGGACTATCGTCATCCAACTCGGCGTTATGGCCTGTAATCCCTACCGATTCTAAGAAGCCCAATGAGGTCAAGGTTTCAGGGCTTTCGAAAGCCATCTTGACCACACTTCTGTCTAGAAATGCGCGAAAGAAAAACGGCTTTTTCGCAAACCATTCATGGGCGGTCAGCGCCACTAATAACAGCACTAAGACTAAGCTGCCGAGTCCAATCCGTTTTAGTACTGTTTTCAACGTCATTCTCCATTCTTATTATATTGGGTCTACAGTTATCGCACTGAATCTAAAGCTCAAGCACGCTGTTATTTTGCTGACGAGAATATCATCAACACAAACAAGCAACAATTTAATAACATAACTAAGCGTGACTGAATCCTTTTTCTGGCATACAGGTCGCCTCCCACACTCCACAGACACCTAATAGGTAAACTGTCACTAAGTCGCGACAAACAGACAAAATATTTTTTACGCTCGATAACTTTTAAACTAGCTCCGTATCCAATTGAATATAAACAGTTATAAAGAATAACTTCCCCAAAATCTTTCCATAATTCTCTCAATAGATGAAAGGTATTTCAAAATAAAGCTATACAAACCCCTAGAGTGTGTTAATCTGCACTCCGGCCTGTGATTCAGACCTATTTATAAGCAATATTATGTATTTGAAAACCTTCGCTACGCCTGTAATATTTTTTGCTGTCATGAAGCTTTCCACTCATAACTTATCATCAATGTAAATAATTCTATTTCTGGCTAACATCCCGCATAATTGCGAATTATTTGTTTGAAAATTTTGGAGACATTCATGTCTAAAACTACTGGTGTAGTTAAATGGTTTAACGAAGATAAAGGTTTTGGTTTTATTTCTCCTGACAATGGTGGCGCTGACGCATTCGTTCATTTCCGCGCAATCGTTTCAGAAGGCTTTAAAACTCTTGCTGAAGGTCAAAAGGTTTCTTTTGATATCGAACAAGGCCAAAAAGGTCCTCAAGCTGCGAACGTAGTTATTCTGTAATTAGACTTTGTCTAATTTAAGTTAACAAGTTCCAGACAAAAATGCCGACACTATGTCGGCATTTTTATATCTGCAATTCAGCTGTATCTAAAAAGCCAGCCTTTGGCTTTAGCCGTGCAAGAGTTTAGCCTCGGCTTTCTCAAGTCTTCGTGGTTTACCCACTATCAGTAAAATATCCCCCGCACGAAAAACCCAGTCCTGCTCAGGATGTTCCACTTCGGCGCCACTGCGACGAATCGCCCTTAACTCAACTCTTAAGGTTTCCCACATAATATCGGCAACGGTTTTACCAATCGCATCTGCACCACGCGGTAACGCCACCGCATGCAATGACTCTAAGGTGAAGTCGGTTTCAGTACCGGAAAAAAAACCATGTAAAAATTGATAATGATTGCGCCGCTCTGACTCTAAACGTTTTAAAATCCGCGCTAATGGCACACCGCATTGATGCAATACCTGTGACACTAGCATCAAGCTACCTTCTAAAGATTCTGGGATCACTTGATTGGCACCCGCTTTTTTCAGCAAGTCTAGATCACTGTCGTCTTTAGTTCTGACTAAAATTTTAGCTTCTGGCGCCAATAACTTACATAAGGGTAGGACTTCTTCTAAACTACGTGACTCACAAAAAGTGATGACGATCATCTTAGCCTGCTTAACGCCTATTTGTTTTAAAATCGCCCGCTTACACACGTCTCCAAAATAAATCGGTTCGCCAGCACGGCGTGCCTCAGAAACACGAGTCGGATCGAGATCCATCACCAGATAAGGTACGGCTTCGGTTTTCAAAAAACGGGCAATGGTCTGCCCGACTCGGCCGTAACCAAAAATCATCACCAGATCATGCTCATCCATCAAGAGTGGCACAGCTTCATCCACATGTTTTGCCTGCCTTATTCCTAACACCCACTTAGCAATATCCACGCTATGGCGAACTAACCACGGGGCTATCGTCATGGAAAGCACGGCGACCATGACTAACATGGTACTGATTTCATTATCTAGAAGTTGATAGTTAACCGCTAAAGCCAACACCACAAAACTAAATTCGCCCACTTGGGCTAGGCTCATGGCGGTGCTCATGGCAATCCGAAAGGGTTCGCCAACTAATCTTAAGATCCCATGAATGATCAGCGCCTTACCGAGTACAACGGCCACTAAGATCAACAATATCTGCCACCAGAAACGCATTACTAAGGTAAAGTCCAGCATCATGCCTATGGAGATGAAAAACAGCCCCATCAATAGATCGCGAAACGGCCGGATATCCGCCTCAAGTTGGCGACGGTACTGGCTTTCCCCCAGCAGCATGCCCGCCATAAATGCCCCCAATGCCATAGATAACCCCAACCATTGGGTAAATGCGCCTGTCACTAAAGCCACCACCAGTGTTGATAACACGAAGAGTTCGTTAGAGCGGGAGCGGGCAACTTCGTCAAAAATCCGCGGCAGTGCCCATTTGCCAAAAGCCATCAAGAGGAAAAAAGCCAAAATACCTTTGAGCAAGGCAAAGGCGATGTCTGCGAGCATCAAAGGTTCGCCACCATTGGCCAGTAATGGCAATAGGATCAACAGCGGCACCACCGCTAAATCCTGGAATAATAAGACACTGACGGATAGCTCACCATGACGACGACGCAACCACCCCTGTTCATTGAGTAATTTAAGGACTATGGCTGTAGATGATAAAGCAATGGCAGCCCCGATAACTAAGGCTTCGACCCAATTAAGACCACACAACAGGGCCACGCCCATAGTCAACAGGGTGGTTATTACCATCTGTGCACTGCCTAAGCCAAATACGGTACGGCGCATGGCCCACAGCCGCGGCACAGAGAACTCTAAGCCTAAGGTAAACATCAGTAGCACTACCCCAAGTTCAGCGACAGATTGCATTTGATGCTGGGTAAACCAGTGAAAACCACTCGGGCCACTCACAACACCAGTGAGTAGATAAGCCAGAATTGCGGGTAACCCCAAACGACGCAGCACAGCAATGGCCACAATGGCAATCACTAGCATAAGTAGTACTTGGATTAAAAAGCTATGTTCCATTGGGGCTATGACTCCTGTCAAAATGCTGACGTGTCAAAAAAACTAACGCTGAGTTTTAAGCTTAACTGAATGACTAACAAAGACAAATTTTATTAACAAATATTACGGCACGGTATTTGCTTAGACTAGGTAAGAGATGTATCGCACTAACATTTGCTGGAGTGATGATTATGGACTTTGGCCTAGCTACCGAGCTATATCCCGACGAATATCGCTATCAAACAGAACATTATAGTCCCAATGATAATCCATTGGACTTGGTACAAGTGATCCAACAACTGCACGCCAGTTTAGATCCAAGGACAGTCTTTGCCTGCTATGGCAAAGTGCTGGGACAATACTTGCCGATCCAAGGTGTGCGCTTAAGTTATGGCGAACATAAATTAAGCTGGGGCAAACGTTATGGTATCAGCGTCAAACGACAGCTGATATGTGCTGGTATGCAGCTGACGATTCAATACCAGTTATTGACGCCACTGACGCCATCGCAAACCTCGAACCTGAAAGAGATTGAGCCGCTGTTATTGCAACCGTTATTAAATGCAATGCAATACCAAGAAATGTCGATGCAAGCTATGTTTGACTCGCTCACAGGTTTAGGTAATCGCCATTACTACAGTCAAAGTCTCAGCAATGCGACCGCCAGAGCCCATAGAAAACAAGGCTCTGTCGCACTCATAGTGCTCGATTTAGATAACTTTAAACAGCTAAATGATAAATTCGGCCATAAATGCGGTGATTATATTCTGAAGGAATTTGGCGACATCATTCGTGCGACCATACGTAATACGGATCAAGCATTCCGTATCGGCGGTGACGAATTCGTTATTATTGTCCAAGGCAATATTCATGCGGCAGGCTTGCTATGCGAACGGATTGTCTCGGCTATCAATCAGCACACTAGTTTCACCCAGTTTGGGGTGAGCTGTAGTTTAGGTGCGGCAGAATCACACGATACCATTGAAGCCGAACAACTTTATGAACTTGCCGATAAGGCGCTATATCAAGCCAAAGCAGCGGGACGTAACTGCTACAAACTCAGCCAAAATCAATTAGTTTAGATGCGCAGGGATGCCAAATGAAATGCGATAACAAACTTGCAGCGCGTAATCTGTGAAGGTTCAAAACTAAAGGAAGGTTAATATCTCAATGTAGATCTCAAGGAAGATTCGAATCAAACTGACGTGCTGCGACCTACTCTTTCTTACTTTGCTGCTTTCCTACTTAAAAAGAATAACGCCGCAACGACTCACAAAAACTCCAGCGACAACTCCCAACCCAAACCCCTTGCTTCGCCAACAGGCACTTAAACAAACACTCAAACAAACACTCAAACAAACACTTAAACAGAAGTTTGAGAGACCTGCAAACCTAGTCCATTCGACTCAAGAATAAAGCTTTTTTCAACCCACAGCCCAATCGCCATCACCAGTTGCTCGTTATAGAACACGAAACCGATCTTTTCACGTACCCAAGGCGGAACGGCAAACTCTTGCCACAGTTTCTTTAATTCTCGGCCCTTGCCACGGGAATGGGGATAACAGCGATATTGCCCCGCGAGTTGATAACGCACACTCACCACTTCATCTGGCTGAGGAAAGCGGGCTCTAGGCCCTTGTCTAGAGGCACTGAGACGTATCGTCTCACCACAAGTAACACCCGCAAGTTTCACGTCTAATTGAGTAACGTCCAATTGAGTAACGTCTGATTGAGTCACGTCCACTTGAGTAACATCGCCCTGCACTAAAGGATTGAGGAGCTGCGAAGGAAATGCCCAGCTAGCAGGCTTAACATGACGCGGGCGGGCGTGATACTTAAATAAATACACTTGATTAGCAAAGCGGCGGATTTCACACTCACCCACTCGAATATGCACTTTGGCATCATCTTTCGCGGTTAAAAGCTGAGTGATGATCTGATTAAGCTGCACCTTTGAGGGCAAGGCAAAACCTTGTGATTCGATAAATCCCCGCAAGAGTAACGCTTGCCAGTCGGCTGACTGCTCGGCAAAACCCTCGAGTTTAAATACACTTTGAGTATGGTAAGGCGCTTGGGTTAACCATAAAGGTAAACGTTCACTCACCTGTAAATCCAGCGTTGCCTGTTGCTCGGCGCACAATGCCGCGCTACGACTCGCGGTTGCAGCGATACTCGGCCAACGCGCTTTTAAACGGGGAATGATTTCTAAACGTAAAAAATTACGATCGAACTTATCGTCTTGATTACTTTCATCTTCGATATGCACTAAGCCTTGCTGTTTTGCGTAGGCTTCAATTTGCTCACGGCTGATATCCAATAACGGCCGCAGTTGTCTGCCATGTGCTAATGCTTGCACTTGTCCCATGGCCGCCAGCCCTTTAGGCCCCTGACCCCGCTTGAGTGCCAGTAAGATAGTCTCAAGCTGATCGTCTTCATGGTGAGCCGTCAGCAACACATCATTGGCACTTAAATGCCGCTCAATCGCCAGATAACGCGCTTTGCGCGCTTCGGCTTCAAGGCTCAATCTTGGCCCACGATTAACCGTGACTCGCTCAACCGTCACGGGCAGATCGTAATACAGGCCCCGCTCAAGGCAATGCAGTGCCCAAGCCTCAGCGTTATCGCTTAGGCCATGGTGTACATACA
Source organism: Shewanella septentrionalis (assembly GCF_025370265.1). NCBI lineage: Bacteria > Pseudomonadati > Pseudomonadota > Gammaproteobacteria > Alteromonadales > Shewanellaceae > Shewanella > Shewanella septentrionalis. Next base: position 59,905 of record NZ_JAMTCC010000008.1, read on the forward strand.
CTAGCTGATAATTAAACTCCGGATGTTGCCGTGCAAACTGGCTTAAACCAAAGGCCAAGACTTCGGAATCAACTCCGCCACTGTAAGCCAGCACTAACTTGCTGTCAGGCGCTAAAGACTGCGCTGTCAAAAAAGCACTAATATGCACGCAGAGATCGCCTGCAGCCAATGGTTCATCAAACTTAACCGACATAGGTTAACTTCATCTGTTTGCACCTAAGACATTCGCCAACATTAGAATAAAATTCTCACCTTGTTTGGCCCGAGTAACGATTCAAGCGAGAGCATCAAGTCATCGGTCGGATTCACTCGCCAAGCATCGGCGAGCCTAAATTGACCTTTGGCTTGGGCTTGAGTGTAGTTGATCACCACAGGCACGGCGCCGTTACGCCACGGGCTTAAGGCTTGCTCGAAGGTATCGAGGGCTGATGGCGTTAACTCACTGCCATCCATATCGATTTCAAGCGCCTTAGCAAAGTGACTACGCGCCTCACTAATATCAATAATATTACGCGCCGTCATGCGGTTGCCGCCGGCGAAATCATCGTAACTCACCTCACCTTCACAAATGAGGATGCGGTCTTTCTCCAACAGATGATTAAATTTTTCAAAGGCTTCGGTAAACAACATGATCTCAAGCCGCGCGCTCTTATCGTCAAGCGTTAACAGACCCATTTTCGAGCCGCGCTTGGTCAACATCACGCGTGTTGCCACCACTAAACCCGCAGCCTTGGCTGTTTTACCGCGCTCGGTGGGATGCACATCTTTCAAACGCCCGGACGTGTAATGCTTAAGCTCTTTTAAATATTGATTGATCGGATGACCGGTCAAATACAAGCCTAAGGTTTCGCGCTCACCTTCAAGCCAAATTTTATCCGGCCAAGGGGTACATTCAACAAACTGCTGCTTGCTGTCTTCGGGTTCACTGTTGAGCAAACCAAACATATCGTGTTGGCCAATCGCCTCGGCTTTGGCATGTTGATCGGCGGCGCGAATGGCTTCAGGCAAGGTGGCCATCATTGACGCACGGTGTGGCCCAAGATTGTCTAAGGCGCCCGCGCAGATAAGCTTTTCAATCACACGCTTATTGAGTTTTTTCAAATCGATGCGGGCACAGAAATCGAATAAATCCACGAAGGGGCCGTCTTTACGCGCCTCTAAAATCGATTCCACTGGGCCTTCACCCACACCTTTAATAGCGCCAATGCCATAAACAATGCGCAGATCATCATCGACGGTAAATTTGAACAAACCTTTGTTCACATCCGGCGGAATAAGCGGCAAGCCCATCCGCTCACATTCATCGACCAAGGTCACAATTTTATCTGTGTTATCCATATCGGCCGACATTACCGCCGCCATAAACTGCGCAGGAAAATGGGTTTTAAGCCATAAGGTCTGATAGGAAACCAGCGCATAAGCGGCGGAGTGGGATTTGTTAAAACCGTAGCCGGCAAACTTTTCCACTAAGTCGAAAATCTTCATCGACAAGTCGCCATCGACGCCGTTATTGATTGCGCCTTCTTTAAAGATACTGCGCTGCTTGGCCATCTCTTCGGGCTTTTTCTTACCCATAGCACGGCGCAGCATATCGGCGCCGCCAAGGGTGTAGCCCGACAGCACCTGCGCAATCTGCATCACCTGCTCTTGATACAGAATAATGCCGTAGGTCGGCGATAATAGTTCTTTTAATGATTCATGCTGGTACTGAGAATCTGGGTACGAGACTTCCTCGCGCCCATGCTTACGTTCGATAAAGTTATCTACCATGCCCGATTGCAACGGCCCCGGACGGAATAGTGCCACCAGTGCAATCATGTCCTCGAAACAGTCGGGCTGCAGACGCTTAATCAAGTCCTTCATACCACGGGATTCGAGCTGGAATACCGCCGTGGTTTCATACTTTTGCAGCAAACGGAAACAGGCGGGATCCGTGAGTGAAATCGCCTCAATCCGTATTGGTTTGCGCCCGTTTTTCACTTCGACCTTGTTCACCATCTCGAGCGCCCAGTCGATAATCGTCAGGGTTCTTAATCCCAAGAAGTCGAACTTAACCAGCCCTGCGGTTTCAACGTCGTTTTTATCGAATTGTGTTACTGGGTTTTTGCCTTCTGCATCGCAATAGAGCGGCGCAAAATCGGTAATTTTTGTCGGTGCGATAACGACACCACCGGCGTGCTTACCAGCGTTACGGGTTACACCCTCAAGCTTACGGCACATGTCGATCAGATCTTTTACGTCTTCATCGCCATCATAAGATTCTTGCAACGCTGGCTCGACTTCAAAGGCTTTCGCCAGTGTCATTCCAGGCTCAGGTGGAATTAATTTTGAAATTCGGTCAACGAAACCATAGGGATGACCGAGCACTCGGCCAACGTCGCGGATAACCGCTTTTGCCGCCATAGTACCGAAGGTAATGATTTGCGATACCGCTTCGCGGCCGTACAACTCAGCCACGTGGTCGATCACTTCATCGCGTCTATCCATGCAGAAGTCGACGTCAAAGTCGGGCATGGAAACACGCTCAGGGTTCAAGAAACGTTCAAACAGTAAGTCAAACTCGAGCGGATCTAAGTCGGTGATTTTGAGCGCATAGGCCACAAGTGAACCCGCACCCGAACCACGACCGGGTCCCACTGGGATACCGTTATCTTTACCCCATTGAATGAACTCCATTACGATCAAGAAGTAACCGGGAAAGCCCATCTGATTGATTACTTTGAGTTCGATATCAAGTCGTTCGTCGTATTCGCCCCGTTTCTCGGCGCGCACTTCTGGATTGGGGAACAAAAACTCGAGCCGCTCTTCAAGGCCCTTCCTCGAGCAATCGACCAGAAAGTCTTCGATGGACATATCGCCCGTCGGGAAGTTGGGCAGGAAATACTCGTACAAACGAATCGTCACGTTGCAACGTTTAGCGATTTCGACACTGTTCGCCAGCGCCGCGGGAATGTCGGCAAATAACTCACACATTTCTTCTTCGCTACGTAAGTACTGCTGTTCACTGTACTTTTTAGGTCGGCGAGGATCGGCAAGGGTAAAGCCATCGTGGATAGCGACGCGAATTTCATGGGCGTCGAAATCTTCAGGTTTAAGGAACACCACCTGATTGGTGGCGACCACGGGAATCCCTTTCTCCTGCGCTAAGGCCACAGCCATGTGCAGATAGCGCTCTTCGTCTGGGCGTCCAGTGCGGATAAGTTCAAGAAAATAGCGATCGGCGAAATGGGTTTGATAAAACTCACATAAAGATTCGACTTGTGTGCCATTGCCCTTGAGCAGCGCCTTACCCAGATCGCCTTCTTTGGCACCTGATAACAACAAAATGCCTTCGTTATAGGTGAGTAACCACTCTTGGTCTATCACTACACGGCCAGCCACTTGGCCACGCAAATAGGCCTGACTGATAATTTGGGTCAGATTCTGATAACCGACATTGTTCATCGCAATAATGGTCAAGGCGCATAATTCGCCTTCAAATCCGGGCACTTGCATCCAAAAATCGGCGCCGATAATCGGCTTGATCCCCGCACCATGGCAACCACTGTAAAACTTCACCAAACCACAAAAGTTGTTTTGATCAGTCAGGGCGACAGCCGCCATTCCCTGCGCTTCCACCTGCGCCAAAATAGGCTTAACCTTGGCCACGCCATCGGTCATAGAGAAGTCACTGTGGACACGAAGATGCACAAAACGAGGATCGGACATAATTAGGATTATCTTTGAATAGCAGGTTAACAATAACTAGAAAGCAGCCTAACAAAGTCACGCAGCCAGAGCCAGTGACTTTGCAGGATAACGGCAACTATATACCCAAACAACCTCAAGATACCTATTTCGGCTTGTTTGGGTTAAATGCTAAAATCAGCGCTCACAGTCCCAGTAATGCTTTGACGGGTTTGAAACTTTTACGATACTGGTCAAACACACCATGTTCAGCGATAGCCGCAAAGTGTGCCTTAGTTGGATAGCCCTTATGCTGAGCAAAACCGTATTGCGGATAAGCAGCATCGAGCACGTCCATCTCACGATCCCGCGTCACTTTCGCGATGATCGAAGCGGCGCTGATGCTAGCAATTAAACCATCACCTTTAACGATGCTGTGACTGGTAAGCCCAGCGCCATTATGGGCAACAAAGATGGGGCTACGATTGCCATCCACAAGCACAAGCTCAGGGGCAATATTAAGCCCAGCAACCGCACGCTGCATCGCCAGCATAGTGGCGTGCAGAATATTCAACTCATCAATTTCAGCAGGACTGGCGCGGCCAACGTGATAACACAAAGCTTTATCACAAATCTCATCGAACAGGGTTTCGCGGCGCTTCTCAGTGAGTTTTTTCGAATCATTCAGGCCACTGATGGGCTTGCTCGGATCCAAAATCACTGCGGCAGTGACGACGTCGCCGACTAAGGGGCCACGGCCGACTTCATCCACTCCGGCAATCAACCCCGTCGAAAAGGCCAGCAAATCGGCTTCAGTTAAACTTTTATAGGTTGCCACTAATTAGCCTCCTGCGATTTAGCCTGAGTGTGTTTAGGCTCAACCAGTGCCATCACGGCCTCGGCGGCTTTTAAACTCGCATCACGGCGTAATACTTGGTGCAGGGCTTCAAACTCGGCTTTGAGCGGCGCAAAATCGCGATTGAGCTCAAGGGTAACTGCTGCCGCAATTTTCTCTGGGGTGCAATCTTCTTGAATGAGTTCTGGGACGAGATCTTTTCCAGCAAGCAAATTCGGTAACGAGAAACGCTCCACCTGCATCATGCGCTTAGCAATGCGATAGGTTAACGGGCTCACCCGATAAGCCACCACCATAGGACGCTTGACCAGCATGGCTTCTAACGTCGCTGTACCAGAGGCCAATAAAATCCCATCGGCTGCCGTCATCACTTCACGCGACTGGCCTTCAATCATGTGGATTTCAAGATCTGGCGCAAAATCCTTCAGCGCTTGCTCAAATTGGTCACGACGTTTTTGATTCACCAGCGGCGTCACAAAACGTATATCTGGAAAATTGTGTCTAATCAATAAAGCTGCTTTTACAAAAGGCTCGGCCAGTTGCTTTAGCTCACCGCCGCGGGAACCGGGCAGGATCGCTAAGTATTCGGCATCGGCATCTAGTCCGAGCAAGGCACGGGCTGCTGCCTTATCGCTTTGCATGGGAATATCGTCGGCCAAAGTATGACCGACAAAGGTACAAGGCACCTGATGCTGATCGTAAAAGGCTTTCTCAAAAGGCAACAGCGACAACACCATATGGGTGGCTTTGGCGATTTTGAATATCCGTTTTGGACGCCACGCCCACACAGACGGGCTTACATAATGGACCGTCTTAATGCCACGCGCTTTGAGTTTAAGCTCAAGGCCAATATTAAAATCCGGTGCATCAATACCAATAAAACAATCGGGCTTAAGCGCGGTAATCTCTTTAATCAGGGAGGCACGTACTGTTAATAAACGAGGCAAACGGGATAGCACTTCTACAATCCCCATCACGGCGAGTTCTTCCATCGCAAACAGGGATTTAAAGCCGAGGGCTTCCATGCGGGGTCCACCGATACCGACAAAATGCGCATCGGGATGAGTCTTTTGCAGCGCCGCCATTAAACCTGCGCCTAAAATATCGCCCGAGAGTTCTCCGGCAACCATGGCAAACACTAATGGAGTTTTATTGCTCATAAACCAATCATGTCTCATGAATGAATGACATTGGATGACGGAGCGAACAACAGCTAAAACACATCATTCCAAGCCATACTGATGTAAATTAATGATTAAGCTCATTGATGGTTGAATGCACAAGGACATTACTAACAAAAACGTCTAACCACCCAATAGGCTTAAGCCAATAATACAAAAGGGCATAAAAATGCCCTTTTGTTGTCGTGTGGTCATCAAGTTAGCGAATAATGCCGCGACTCGATGACTTTACAAATTCAAGGAACAATTTCACTTGCTCATCGTTCTGCGCATCTTCAGCCAACGCTTCAATCGCTTCTTCAACAGTCAAGCTGCTGCGATATAAGGTTTTATAAGCGCGGCGCACCGCCAGTTGGCTTTCTTTAGAAAAACCACGACGCTTCATGCCTTCGCTGTTTAAACCTCGTGGAATCGTCGGTTGACCCGCAGCCATCACAAAGGGAGGCACATCCTGCAATACTAAAGAACAACCTGCAGTAAACGCATGGGCACCGATATGCACAAACTGGTGAACACCTGTCATGCCGCCTAAAATCGCCCAATCACCCACATGTACGTGACCTGCGATAGAAGCGTTATTGGCCATGATCACATTGTCGCCGACCACACAGTCATGGGCGATATGTACATAGTTCATAAACAGGTTGTTCGACCCAATACGCGTCTCACTGTTATCTTGGACTGTACCGCGGTGGATAGTCACGTTTTCACGGATGACGTTATTGTCACCAATGATCAATCGTGTGGGTTCGCCAGCGTACTTTTTGTCTTGGCACTCTTCGCCTACTGAGGCGAATTGAAAAATACGATTACCTTTGCCGATAATCGTTGGGCCTTTAACAACCACATGGGAACTCAACCAACAATCATCACCAATTTCAACGCCTGCACCGATATAGGTCCAAGGGCCAATGGTGACGTTATTGCCAATTTTTGCATCGGGATGCACAAACGCTAATGTATCTATCACTGACTAATCTCTCTGCGGGCACACATGATTTCAGCGGAACAAACCACTTCACCATCCACTTTGGCCTCGCCGTAGAAGACGCCAATCCCGCGGCGCTCTTTAATCATTTTGACATCAAAATGGATTTGATCTCCTGGCTCAACGACACGTCTAAAACGCGCATTGTCGATACCAGCAAAGTAATACAACACCCCTGGAGGTGGCACATCACTGCTCATGGTTTTAAAGGCTAACAGGCCAGTTGCCTGCGCCATGGCTTCTAAAATAAGCACGCCTGGCATCACAGGCTGAATCGGGAAATGTCCCTGAAAAAATGGCTCATTTATTGAAACGTTTTTAATCGCCTGCAGACTGACACCCGGGGTGTAGTCCAGCACACGATCGATCAATAAGAATGGATATCTATGGGGCAGATATTTAAGTATTTCTTTAATATCCATAGTGTTCATTTGATTAGACACGAACCGAGTTCCTCAAATTGCCTTGGAGCAATTAATCTGGTGTTTTTAAATTTTTTTCCAACGTTTTAACACGATGGAACAGTTCATCTAACTGACGGAAACGAACTGTGTTTTTACGCCAAAGTTTATTGTCCATTGCCACAGTGGCAGAAGAGTATAAACCAGGCTCACGCATAGTACTGGTAATGTTAGTCCCACCAGACACATGCACACCATCGGCAATGCTCAAATGACCTGCGATGGCACAACTACCACCAATAATACAATATTTACCTATGGTGACACTGCCTGCGACAGTCGTACTGCCTGCGATAGCGGTATTCTCACCGATAATATCGTTATGGGCAATTTGAACTTGGTTATCGATAATCACCCCATCGTGGATCTCGGTATGGCCTAATGCACCGCGATCTACCGTTGAATTCGCGCCTATTTCAACTCGATCGCCGATACGAACGCCGCCCGTTTGTGGGATTTTAATCCACTGACCGCGATCATTGGCATAACCAAAACCATCTGAGCCTAATACAGCGCCCGAATGGATAATACAATCTTGTCCTAAATGCACATCGTGATAGACAGTGACATTAGCCCACAAACGCGTTTTTGAGCCAATAACCACATCTTGTCCGAGCACGACACCGGCACCTATCTGGACATTTTCACCTAAAATGACGTTCGCACCAATAACCGCATTCGCCCCAATCGCAACACCTTCACCTATATGGGCAGAAGCGTCAATTTGAGCCGAAGGATGGATACCCACCGCCGCTTTAGGCGTAGTGTCCAAGTACTGGGCAACACGGGCAAAACCGACATAAGGATCTTTTACAATTAACGCAGTACCTTGATAATCCTGCGCATCTTTAGCTGACAATAACACCGCACTCGCTTGAGTTGCCTCAAGCTGAGAGCGATATTTACTGTTGGCTAAAAAAGAGATTTGACCTGCTTTGGCATGTTCTAAGGTCGCCACACTATTAATAATTAGCGTTTCGTCGCCTTGGATATCACCGTCTAATAACAGGCCTAGCTCTTTTAAAGTCACACTATTCATCTATTACTTGCCTTTGCTTAAGGCTTCAACCACTTTGCCACTGATGTCAGCGTTAGGCTTAACATAAATGACTGCACCACGTTGTAATACCAAATCATATTGGTCTTTTTCAGCGATAGTGTTGATGGCTTTCTGCACTTTAACTAACAGTTTATTTTGCTCTTCACCTTGGCGACGACGTAAGTCTTCATCCAATGCTTTGCCTTTTAACTGATATTCAGATTTTAGCGATTCCATTTTACGAACCAGTTCCGTTTTTTGTGCATCGTTCATTAACGCACCGTCACGTTGCTGCTTCTCCATTAGAGAGCGCATTTCTTCTTGCATTTTTTGGACATCAGCCATGCGATCGCCAAACTCTTTCTTCAGAGATAGAGAGATCTGTTCACGTTGTGGCAGCTGTTCGAACACAGCGCCCATATCCACTACGGCAATTTTCTCAGCATGTGCCATTAACGGCGCGCCTAACAAAACTAACGTCATCAGCGCGCGATTTACCATCTTGTTCAAAATAAACTCCTTGTTACCTTGTTATAGTCAGCAAAACTTGCCGAGTGTATGCCTTTTAAAAAGTTTTGCCAATATTGAAAGAGAAGATCTCTGTTTGGTCGCCTTCGTATTCTTTAATCGGCCACGCTAAGCTAAACACCATAGGACCCATAGGTGATAACCACTGCACACTTAAGCCCCAAGAAGCGCGTAAACGTGCTGGATCACTGTAATCCTGTAACTTAGCAAACTCGTCTGCTGGAAGTGTTTGATATGCATTGTAATCAAACTCAGTATCCCAGACGTTACCCGCATCAACGAAGAAACTCGTACGCACTGAGTTTGTGTAAGCCTCATCCAAGAATGGCGTCGGTACAATCAACTCCATGCTCGCTGTCGCAAGGGCGTTACCACCGATTGAACGGCCAGAACTCACTTGGATACTGTTAGGATCGCCCGGCAAACTACAACCATCGCCCGATGGATCCGGTGCACATGGCTCACTACCTCGGTAGAGATAGAAAGAACGTGGCCCCACAGAGTTAGACTTAAAGCCGCGCAGTGAACTGCTACCACCTGAGTAATAGTTCTCCCAGAACGGTAGAATTTGGTCGTTATCATTAAATTGACCATAACCGTTACCATAACCTAATCGACCACGGGCCAAGAGCACAAAGCTATGACTTCGGTTAACGGGGAAATAGAAGTTAGTATCAAAGTCTGTCTTAAAGTACTGTAAATCAGACCCTGGCGAGGTCATTTTACCGTTCAAACGCTGAGACGAGCCGTCTGTTGGGAAAGTGCCACGGTTCAAGGTGCTACGATACCAGCCCAAACTCAGTTCAAAGTTATCGAAGCTTAAGTCCGCATTTGGATCGTCATCACGGTAGATGTTATAGAAACGCAGTGCTTGCTCGTAGGCAGAAATTTCAGAAATCGTGTTATGACGATAGCCGATGCCACCGTTGATACGGTTGTATTCATTGATCGGGAAACCCGAGTTCAATGCCACACCGTAAGAACTGTTTTTATAACGTTCTAAGTTCGCTTCATTGGCGTCAAACTCACTCCAATAAACGCTCCCCCCTAAACTCACGCCATCCTTCGTCCAATACGGATCGGTATAGGATAAGTTAACGTTCTTAGAGTACTTGTTGGTGCTCAAGCTGATACCCGCTTGGTTACCTGTTCCTAAGAAGTTATTTTGCTGCACACCAAACTGCAAGCTCAGGCCTGATTCAGTACCATAGCCGACACCCGCGTTGAATGAGCCCGATGGCTGCTCTTTCACTTTAACCGCGACATCGACTAAATCATCGGTACCTGGCACTTGAATGGTTTCAGTGTCAACGGTTTCAAAGAAGCCCAAACGGTTAAGACGCGCTTTAGATTGCTCAACTTGCGCTGAGTTTAACCAAGCCCCTTCCATCTGACGCAGTTCACGGCGCATCACTTCATCTTTGGTCACTGTATTACCAGTGAAGTTAATCGCACGCACGTAAACACGTTTACCCGGTTTAACATTGATGTTTAAGGTGACTTCTTTGGTCTTATCATCAATTTCAGGATACGTTTTGACTTCTGGATAGGCATAACCGAAGCGGCCTAAATACTTGCTGTACATTTCTTCGGTGAAAGTCACATCACCGCCGTTGTACATATCTCCCGCTTTGATCGGCAGAATTGATTTCATCAACTCTTCACGGCCCATCAAATCACCCGTCAGGTTTACTTCTTTAACTTTATATTTCTCACCTTCATCTACGTTGATGGTGATATATAAACCTTTACGGTCAGGCGTCATCGCCACTTGAGTCGAGGTGACTTCAAAGCGGATATAACCTTTATTGTGATAATAGGTTTTGATGGTCTCGAGATCAGCTTGCAGCTTTTGTTTCTGATAACGGCGTTCGCCGAACAGATCCCACCAAGCCACATAATCTTTAAGTTCCAACATGCCAATCAACTCAGCATCGGTGAACTCATGATTACCGACCACGTTAATTTGGCGGATTTCGGCCGCTAAACCTTCGGTGAACTTAAATTTCAGCTCAACCCGGTTACGGGGTAAGTTGATCACTTGAGCTTCCACTTTAGCGCCGTATTTACCCACGCCGTAGTAGAAATCCTGCAGACCCTTTTCAATACCGGTCAACATAGTGCGATCGAGCGACTCACCAACTTTAACGCCAGAACCGTCCAGACTTTCCTGTAACTGTTCGTCTTTAATGTCTTTGTTGCCATCGAATGTCACGGCACTGATGGTAGGACGTTCAGTGACTTTCACCACTAATACGCCACCATCTCGGCTCACGGAGACATTTTCAAAGTTAGTCGATGCATACAAGCTTTTAATAGCTTGTTGAATTCTTAACTGGTCAACAGTGTCACCTACTTTTACTGGTAAGCTTAACAGGGCAGCACCGAGTGCAACTCGCTGCAAACCTTCAACTTGGATGTCGGTCACTTCAAACGGTTGGAAAGTATCAGCCAACACAGTCCCTGAAAACGACGCACCGACGAATAACATCGAGGCAAAAAGTTTATTCAATCTCATAGAGCACTTCTAATTATTAGTCTGTCCTTGCTCAGAGTCGGGCAAAATCATTGAAAAGCGCAACGCTCATCAACATCAGCAGTATTGCTGCCCCAAATCTGAATCCTATTTCCTGCACCTTTTCAGGTACAGGTTTACCAGTTATTACTTCAATAAAGTAATACAGCAGGTGTCCCCCATCGAGCACAGGTAAAGGCAGCAAGTTAATGATGCCTAAATTGACGCTGATGAGCGCGAGGAACCCGAGAAAATAGACCAAGCCATAGTTTGCACTACTGCCCGCACCCTGTGCGATCGAGATGGGTCCACTCAGGTTTTTCACCGACACATCGCCGGTAAATAATTTGCCAATCATCTTAAAGCTCACAGCAACAAGTTGCCATGTTTTATCCGCTGCGATGCCGAAAGAATCGATTGGTCCATATTCAAGTTGTAAACGCATATTGTCTGGCCATGGCGCTTGGGTTGGGCTCACCCCCAGCATACCTATCTCTTGGCCATCGGCGTTTTTACTGCTTAACGGTGTCACTGCCACGTTAAACTGCTCGCCATTGCGACGCACAGTTAAGCTCACAGGCACATTGGCAGAATGTTGAATAATGTCAACAAAAGCCTGCCAATCGGTATAATTTTTACCGTTTATCGCCACTAAGGTATCGCCGACTTTCAGCTCGCTCTTGGCAGCGGCGCTGTCAGGGCTAATTGCAGCTATTGTCGGGACGATTTCAGGGCGGTAAATCCCTAAACCTAAGGTGGTAATCGGTGATTCTTTTTCAGGATCAAAATGCCAATTGCGGGTATCTAAAGTATAAGAGCGCACACTGGAATCTAAGCCCTGTAATCCGCTCAATGGCGTCAGCGATACACTCAGACTTTCATCGCCTATGTGGCCCACTAAGGCTAAACTCACCTCTTCCCAGTTACGCACAGCCTGACCGGAAATGGCCGTAATTTGCATGGGCTCAGTAACTTGAATTTGCGCGGCGGCTGTCCCTGGCGTTGTCGATGTGATAACAGGTTTCAGTGATGGCACACCAATCAAATACATAAAATACAGGGCAACAATAGCAAAAATAAAATTCGCAATCGGGCCAGCAGCCACAATCGCAATGCGTTGCCAAACGGTTTTACGATTGAATGCTTGATCTTTTAATTCATCGGGAACATCTTCAACGCGCTCATCGAGCATTTTGACATAACCACCGAGTGGGATCATGGCTAACACGTATTCAGTGCCATCTTTACCGACACGGCGCCAAATCGCCTTACCAAAACCTATGGAGAAACGTTCGACCTTGACACCACAACGGCGCGCGACATAGAAATGGCCGTATTCGTGGGCTGTGATTAACAGGCCCAGTGCAACGATAAAAGAACCTAAGTTCCATAAAAAATCTAACATCCCACTCCTTACGTCATTGATTTAATCACTCAGCCATTGCTAAGCGATGCTTGCTAAGGTCTCACGCGCATAGACGCGGGTTTGCGCATCTAAGGCTAAAATATCTTCTATGCTGCCCATAGGGCGCTTAGGCACAGTCACTAAACAAGCTTCGTTCACTTTTGCAATTTGCGTAAAGCCAATTTGCCCCTGTAAAAATGCTTCAACGGCAATCTCATTGGCAGCATTTAACACAGTTGTCGCCTCTTGGCCTTGGGCACACGCGTCCATTGCCAGAGCCAAACAGGGGAAACGTTCAAAATCAGGTTCATAAAAGCTTAACTGTCCGACTTTGAAAAAATCTAAAGGTTCAACGCCAGAATGAATTCTTTGCGGATAAGCCATGCAATGGGCAATAGGCGTACGCATATCTGGGTTACCCATTTGGGCAATAACTGAGCCATCACGGTACTGCACCATAGAGTGGATCACGCTTTGCGGGTGGATAACCACCTTCAGTTGCTCAGCCTGAGTGTTAAACAACCAACGCGCCTCAATAAACTCTAAGCCCTTATTCATCATAGTGGCGGAGTCGACGGAGATTTTAGGTCCCATGGACCAATTAGGATGTTTACAGGCCTGAGCTGGCGTCATGGCGGCCAGTGTCGCCAAATCCGAGCGCAGGAAAGGCCCGCCAGAACCGGTTAACAGAATATGGGAAATACCCGATGCCGCTAAGTCACAACGGCCAAGGTTGGCTTGCACTTCTTGGGGCAGACATTGGAAAATGGCATTATGCTCACTGTCCACAGGCAAGAGCAAAGCACCAGAGCGCTTAGTCGCCTCAATAAACAGCTCACCTGACATGACTAAAGCTTCTTTATTCGCCAGTAATACCCGCTTTCCCGCCTTCACGGCTTCAAGGGTTGGTACTAGCCCTGCAGCCCCAACAATCGCCGCCATCACAGTATCCACTTCGGCGGCGGTCACTAAGCCGAGTAAATCATTAATGCCTGTGGTGACTTGGATATTGAGCGTTGCGGGTAAAACGGCGCGCAACTGTTTCGCTGCGGCTTCATCTACCATATGCGCCACTTTTGGTCTGTGAGCAACACAAAGTGCGAGCATCTTATCGACGCTGGCGTTAGCCACTAGTCCATACACGCGATAAGCGAGTGGATTAGCCGAGATTACACTTAAGGTACTGGCACCTATAGAGCCGGTAGCACCCAAAATCACCATATTTTGCATAGCGTTACATCCAGAATGCAATGTAGATCAGGGTAAACACCGGCAAGGCTGCGGTCAGGCTGTCGATGCGGTCGAGCACGCCGCCGTGACCTGGCAAAATGGTGCCAGAATCTTTAATACAGGCCGCACGCTTAAACATACTTTCAGATAAATCCCCCACTGCTGACACTAAGGCAACAAATAAGGTTACTGCCACAACTAAGCCCAGTTCTTGCTCAGGCGAATAATACATCACAATCGCAACCACTATCATGGTGGTTACTAAACCACCGACTAGTCCTTCAAGCGTTTTCGCTGGGCTCACCGCGGGCATTAGTTTGGTTTTACCTATCGCCTTACCAACAAAGTAAGCGCCAGAATCGGCAGCCCACACAATCAACATCACCAATAATACCAATACTGGGCCAAAATAAGGCGAAGCTTGTGAACCAATAGATTTGAGCGCGATAAGAGCGACAAAGCAAGGTATTAAGGTTAACTGTCCAAACATGGACTTAAACATAGGATTTTCTTGCCAAAACTTAGCGCTCTTAGGATAAGTCACCACTAATAATAGTGAGGCTAACCACCAAAGTGCGCCAATATAGAGAATGGCTAAATAAATAGGGTGTAACTGATGGTTTAACCAAACCGCATCGATGGGCACAATCAGATTCAGTGCCACCAATAAAATACCGACCGTGCAAGTGAAACTCCACTGAGTCACATCACACTGATTATCGATAATTCTTCCCCATTCCTTTGCTGCAATGAGAAAGACGCCGACCAAAGCCCAAGCGAAGTAGCTGGCAGGGAGCAAGAATATCGCCCCCAAAACTAATGGAACTAACCAAATTGCTGTTATTATTCGTTGTTTTAGCAAAAAAAATCCCTCATGAGGTTTTACAATGCACGCATCTCATCAATCTGACTTCCAGTCAAACCAAAGCGGCGCTGGCGACTTGCAAAAATGGCAATCGCTTCATGAAAAGCCTGTTCATCGAAATCAGGCCAAAGGGTGTCGGTAAACACCAATTCTGCATAGGCCGCCTGCCACAGCACAAAATTGCTGATGCGACAGTCCCCGCCCGTGCGGATCATTAAATCAACTTCACTCTGATTTTGCATGCACAAATGTGCACTTAAGGCTTCTTCGGTGAACTGACTGCTGGTCATTTCGCCAGTTTCAACCTTTTCAGCTAATTTTTGGGCTGCTTGAAGTATGTCCCAACGGCCACCATAGTTAGCGGCGACATTCAAAACTAAGCCTGTATTGCCTGATGTCTTCTCTTGCGCGGCAGCAATTTGCTTCTGTAATCGCGCAGAAAAACGGCTGATATCGCCAATAATCTTCAGCTTAACCTGATTCTTGTGCAGCAATTTAATTTCACGCTGTAATACGGTAAAAAACAATTCCATCAGCAAGCTGACTTCTTTATCCGGTCTACGCCAATTCTCGCTAGAAAATGCAAATAACGTTAGCGATTCAATACCTAATTGGCTTGCCGTGCTTACGGCTCTTCTAACGGCCTTAACACCGGCCTTATGCCCCAACACTCGTGGCTTACCTTGGGTTTGTGCCCAACGCCCATTGCCATCCATAATAATGGCGACATGCTTAGGTAACGACTGTTTCACGAGTTCGGGTAATTGTCCCGGCAAGGTCGTTTGAGTGTATAAATCACTCTCACTCGTCCTAGGGTGCGGATCAAGTTCCACTGTGGATGACATCTAATACAGCCCTTTAAAATAGACAAACGCCGTGTAGTATACCCCTACACGGCGCATCAACTCTAGCTTATCGAACTTGAGATTAGACTTCCATCAACTCAATTTCTTTGGCTGCTAAAATCTCATCGACCTTTTTAATGTGAGCATCGGTGAACTTTTGTACATCTTCTTCGCTACGACGAACGTCATCTTCTGTACATTCTTTAGCTTTCTCAAGCTTTTTCACTTCAGAAATGGCATCACGACGTACGTTGCGGATAGCGATACGACCGTTTTCGGCTTCGTTACGCACCACTTTGATGAAGTCTTTACGACGTTCTTCGGTCAGCGCGGGTAATGGAATACGCAAGGTCGCGCCAGCAGACATAGGGTTCAGACCTAAATCTGAGCTCATAATGGCCTTTTCAACGGCTTGGATAGCACTACGATCGAATACAGTCACAGACAGAGTGCGTGAATCTTCAACGCCCACGTTTGCCACTTGGTTCAGTGGTGTCATAGTACCGTAGTAAGAAACCTGAATTGAATCAAGCAGGCTTGGGTGAGCACGACCTGTACGTACTTTCGCCATTTGGTTTTTAGTCGCTTCTACACATTTGCCCATGCGTTCTTGCGCATCTTTCTTAATGTTCTCAATCACGTTAAATGTCCTTCTTGGTCATTAAATAACTTTTTTTGCTCTGATCAGCGTGCCTTCCTCTTCACCCATGATAACGCGGCGAAGAGCGCCAGGCTTGTTCATGTTGAAGACTAAAATAGGCATGTCGTGATCACGCGCCAGAGTAAAGGCTGCTAAGTCCATTACTTTTAATTCTTTTTCCAGAATTTCCGCATAAGTGACTTCATCATACTTAACGGCGTCTGGGTTTTTCATTGGGTCTTCGGAGTATACACCGTCGACTTTCGTCCCTTTCAACACGACTTCAGCTTCGATTTCAATGCCGCGTAAACAGGCCGCAGAATCGGTCGTGCAGAATGGATTACCTGTACCGGCAGCAAAAATAACCACTCGGCCAGATTTTAGCAAGCTGATCGCTTCAGCCCAATTGTAATCGTCACACACACCCTTTAACGGGATAGCTGACATCAGACGGGCATTTACATAGGCACGGTGCAAGGCGTCGCGCATTGCCAAGCCGTTCATAACCGTTGCCAGCATACCCATGTGATCGCCCACCACACGGTTCATGCCAGCTTTTGCTAAGCCTTCACCGCGAAACAGATTGCCACCACCAATAACCACACCCACCTGAATACCCAGTTCAACCAGCTCTTTCACTTCCTGAGCCATGCGATCTAATACTTTAGGGTCGATGCCGAAGCCTTCGTCGCCCATCAGTGCTTCGCCACTTAATTTAAGAAGAATGCGTCTAAATGCGGGTTTTGGATTGGTGCTCATAATTTTTATCCTGGTTATAACAAGACCGCAGCGAATGCCACGGTCTTGGGGGTATTTAGCGTTGGCGATTAAGCCTTTTTAGAAGCAGCGATTTGAGCAGCAACTTCAGCTGCAAAATCTTCTTCTTTCTTCTCAATACCTTCACCAACTTCTAAACGAATGAAGTTAGTCACTGTAGCGCCTTTCTCTTTCAGAACTTCGCCAACAGTTTTCTTTGGTTCCATGATGTAAGCTTGGCCAGTCAGAGAAATCTCACCGGTGAACTTCTTCATACGACCCAGAACCATCTTCTCAGCGATCTCAGCAGATTTGCCTTCGTTCATAGAGATTTCGATTTGCAGTGCTTGCTCTCTTGCAACAAGATCAGCAGGCACATCTTCTGGATTAACGAATTCAGGCTTAGAAGCAGCAACGTGCATTGCGATGTGCTTTAAGGTTTCTTCGTCAGCTTCACCGGCTACAACAACACCGATACGCTCACCGTGACGGTATGAAGACAGGTTTGCACCATCGATGTACTCAACACGACGAATGTTGATGTTCTCACCGATTTTAGTTACCAGAGCAACACGTGCATCTTCGAACTGTGCTTTTAAATCTTCAAGTGTCACTTTAGATGCTGCAGCAACATCTAACACTGCGTTTGCGAAGCCTAAGAAGTTAGAATCTTTAGCAACGAAGTCAGTTTGACAGTTAACTTCTAACAGAGCAGCGAAACCTTCGCCATTCTTGATTAAAATAGTACCGTCAGCAGCGATGTTACCCGCTTTTTTAGCCGCTTTAGCAGCGCCAGACTTACGCATGTTGTCAATCGCTAACTCCATGTCGCCGTTAGCTTCTGTCAGAGCGTTTTTACAATCCATCATGCCTGCGCCAGTACGGTCGCGCAGTTCTTTAACTTGGGCAGCAGTAATTGCCATTGTTAAATCCTCTATAAAAAATCGACTAATTTGCAGATATAAAACAGGGGCCTAATGGCCCCTGTTAACCAATCAAAAATCTTGGTTAATAAGGGTGATGAAACTCATCCCGCCTTATTATTATTCGGCTTCTACGAAACCGTCTTGCTCAGCTTGAACAGCCAAATCTTGACCACGGCCAGCTTTAGCAGCAGCAGCAACAGAAGTAGTGTACAGGCGGATAGCACGCATAGCGTCGTCGTTACCAGGAACGATGTAGTTAACACCATCTGGCGCAGAGTTAGTATCAACAACTGCAACAACAGGGATACCCAGGTTGTTAGCTTCTTTAATAGCGATATGCTCATGGTCAGCACCGATGACGAATAATACGTCTGGCAGGCCGCCCATGTTTTTAATACCACCTAAAGATTTTTCCAGCTTTTCAAGCTCACGAGTACGCATCAGCGCTTCTTTCTTGGTCAGCTTGTCGAAAGTACCATCTACTGATTGGCTTTCCAGTTCTTTCAGACGTTTGATTGACTGACGAACGGTTTTCCAGTTAGTCAGCATACCGCCTAACCAGCGGTGATCAACATAGTACTGGTCACAAGACAGAGCAGCTTCTTTGATCGCTTCGCCAGCAGCACGTTTAGTACCAACGAATAATACTTTACCTTTCTTTGAAGCTACGTTGCTGATGAAAGCCAGCGCTTCATTGAACATTGGCACAGTATGCTCAAGGTTGATGATGTGAACACCGTTGCGAGCACCGAAAATGAATGGCTTCATTTTTGGGTTCCAGTAACGGGTTTGGTGACCGAAGTGGACACCGGCCTGAAGCATATCGCGCATTGAAACTGTAGTCATTTCTATTACCTTAAAATTTAGGGGGTTAGACCTCCACGTATCCCATGTCTTCGACCCCGCAGTTAACAGCTGAGGGCACCCCGAAGAATGTGTCGACACGTGTGTGATTTAGTATTTAGACAAATAGCCATGTATAATGGCCGCCATCTTTAGTCTTGCAAGTATCTAAACAGAGCAAATGCTGGCTTAGGCAATTCATCAAGACTTAAACATAACGGCGCGCTTTATACCATAAATAGCCCTAAAGCACAAATTTTTGCATTAGGTTGCGTGGCCAACAGACATTAAAGACACAAGAGAAAACGCAATGAGTATAGTCATCAAGACAGCTGAAGAAATTGAAAAAATGCGTGCTGCGGGCAAACTCGCCGCACAGGTATTAGAAATGATCGCCCCGTTTGTTAAGCCGGGCGTGACCACCAATGAACTCAATGATCTCTGCGCCAAATATACCGAAGAGCAAGGTGCGATTTCGGCGCCGCTTAACTACCATGGTTTTCCTAAGTCCATTTGTACTTCAGTAAACAATGTGATTTGCCACGGTATTCCGAACGATAACCCACCATTGAAAGAAGGCGATATTCTCAATATCGACATCACAGTGATTAAAGACGGCTATCACGGTGATACTTCGATGATGTTTTTAATTGGTGAAGTGAGCGCTAAGGACAAACGCCTGTGCCGCATCGCGCAAGAAAGCCTGTATTTAGCCATTCGCAAGGTGCGTCCAGGTTTAAAACTGGGTGAAATTGGCAATACTATCGAAAAATTCATCAAAGCAAGCAAAACAGGCCTTGAGAAATATTCCATCGTGCAAGATTATTGTGGCCACGGTATTGGCTCGGGTTTCCATGAAGAACCTCAGGTCATGCACTACCGTAACGGCGATAACACAGTATTACGCCCAGGCATGTGTTTCACCATTGAACCTATGATCAATGCCGGTCGCCACACGACCATACTCGATCGTGATGATAAGTGGACGGTGACCACCTCAGACGGAAAAAACTCTGCCCAGTGGGAACACACTCTTCTGGTAACAGAAAAAGGGGTTGAAGTACTGACTCTGCGTGAGGATGAAGATTTCCCGCGTATCATCAATCACGAGCGATAGGCCACACTAACAAGCATAAAAACAAGGGACTCGATGAATACAGCTCTGCTCGCTAAACAATCATTAATCGAACAGAATCAGACTCTTTTAGCCCGTTTCAAGGCTAAAACCCCGATTGAAGAGCTCGTCACGCAGCGCTGTCAATTTGTCGATGCCCTTGTCAAGCAAGCTTGGGAACAGCACGGACTAAGGGAATACGATATTGCCCTGATTGCCGTAGGCGGCTATGGCCGTGGGGAGCTGCATCCCCACTCAGATGTCGACTTGCTGTTCCTGTTTAATGATATTTTGTCACCCGCCGCCGAAGCAGCACTCAGTCAGTTTATTGCCTTTCTGTGGGATGCCAATCTCGAAATCGGCCACAGTGTCCGCACATTGAACGACACGATTGTCCTCGGTCGTGAAGACATCACCATAGCCACTAACTTATTAGAGGCACGACTACTCGAAGGGCCCGAGTTTTTATTCGACCAACTTTACGATGCCATTCGTCAGAGTGACTTTTGGACCTCAAGCGACTTCTTTATCGCTAAGCGTGACGAACAAAATGCCCGCCATGCCAGAGCCAGTGCCTTCGATTTAGAACCCAATATCAAGAGTTGCCCCGGTGGCCTTAGGGATATTCAAACTATTGCTTGGGTAGCCATGCGGCACTTTGGTGCCGCTCGCCTCGAAGAATTAGTCCAATACGACTTTTTAGAGCAAGGTGAATTAGAAGAATTGCTCGAATGTCAGCACTTTTTATGGAAGCTGCGCTTTGCCCTGCACATGGTGGTGGGGCGCGATGAAAATCGCTTACTCTTTGATGTACAACGCCAAGTTGCCGAGCTGATGGGCTATGAAGACGCCACCCAGCTTGCCGTTGAGCAGATGATGAAACGCTACTATCGCACGGTACGCCGAGTGATGGAGCTGAACGAAATGTTGCTGCAGCTATTTAAACGGGCAACATTGGGGCACACAAAAGCCTTAGAAATTCAATCGATAGATAAACACTACCAGCGCCGTGGCACCTTTATAGAAGCGCTTAGCGATGATCTGTTCGATAGCGGCGAAGAAATTGTCCGGCTGTTTTTGTTGGTCGCTAAAAACTCCAACATCAAAGGCATTTACGCGCCAACACTGCGTTCACTGCGCCGAGCAAGACGCGCCCAACCGCAAGCCTTACAAGAAAATCCGCTTTGTCGCCAAGCTTTTATGGAAATTCTGCGCCACCCTCGCGGCATTGTTGCTTTGTCTTTAATGCATAAACACGGTGTGTTATCGGCCTATTTACCCGCATGGCGAAATATTGAAGGCCAGATGCAGTTCGACCTATTCCACGCCTACACAGTCGATGAACATACTCACAGATTGCTGCTCAATATCGAACGATTCTCCCAGCCCGAACAAAAAGAAGAATTTCCCCTAGGCTCGATTCTCATCAACCAACTGCCGAAAAAGGGCTTACTGGTACTCGGTGCAATCTTTCACGATATTGCCAAAGGTCGCGGCGGCGATCACAGTAAATTGGGCTCAAGCGACGCCCTCGCCTTTTGTAAGCTGCACGGGTTAAACGATCACGATGGCCGTCTAGTCGCTTGGCTGGTTGAAAATCATCTGGTGATGTCTGTCACCGCCCAGCGCCGGGATATTTCCGACCCCGATGTGGTTGCCGATTTTGCTAGTAAAGTCCGCGATGCCGTGCATTTAAGTTATCTGTACTGCTTAACCGTGGCCGATATCTGCGCCACCAATGAAAAAACCTGGAACAACTGGAAAGGCTCACTGCTGCGTGACTTGTACTTTTCGACCCAAAGGGTACTCGCCCGCGGTAAAGAAAAACCCGTCGATATTCGTGCCAGAGTGCGTGAATACCAAGCTAAGGCGAAAAAAGAGCTGCTGCGCCGTGGACTGAAAGAAAAAGATCTCGATACCCTGTGGCAACGTTTTAAGGCGGATTACTTTTTACGCCACCAGCCCAATCAAGTCGCGTGGCACGCCGAAGCGATTTTAAAGCACAAACAACAGGATGAGCCCTTAGTTTTAGTCTCAAAACACACCACCCGTGGTGGCACTGAGCTATTTGTCTATTGCCAAGACAGACCAAAGTTATTTGCAACTGTGATGGCGGTACTCGACAATAAAAATATCAACGTCCATGATGCCAACATCATGACCTCAAAAGATAATTATGCACTCGACACCTTTGTGATCTTAGAACAAGATGGCGAGCCAGTGAGCCAGCTCTCACGCATTCAAAGTATCCGTAAGGCGCTCGAAAAAGCCCTATCGAGCGACAGCCCAAAACTGCCACGCTTTAGAAAACTGTCGCGCAAGATGAAACCTTTTAATGTTCCGACACAAGTGAGTTTCCTCGAAAGCAGTCGTCATGGTACAAGTATGATGGAGCTTATCGCCTTAGATTCGCCAGGATTACTGGCAAAAGTCGGGGATATCTTTTACCGTTGCAACACGACGTTACTCGCGGCCAAGATCACCACCATTGGTGAGCGAGCCGAAGACTTTTTTATGCTGCAAACCAACGATGGCCTGCAGCTTAACGAAACCCAAGAGAATACCCTCAGGGACGCTTTAATCAGTGTCTTGAGTGCGAAGAATATCGAATCAGTTAATTAACGAGACCAGTGGGAGAAGTAAATGGAGGCTTTACGCCAACGTATTGAGGCGGCTTTTGAAGCGCGCGCCGACATCACGCCAAGCACAGTTGACGCCAGCGTGCGTGACGATGTGCAACATGTCATCAATATGCTCGATAAAGGTGAAGTCCGTGTCGCCGAGAAAATCGACGGACAATGGCATGTACACCAATGGCTGAAAAAGGCGGTATTACTGTCCTTCCGTATTTTCGATAACGTGGTTATCGATGGCGCAGAAACCAAATACTTCGACAAAGTGCCGTTAAAATTTGCCGAGTATGATGAAGCCCGCTTCAAAGCGGAAGCGATTCGTGTGGTGCCTTCGGCCACAGTGCGTAAAGGCTCATTCATCGGTAAAAATACCGTGTTGATGCCATCCTATGTGAACTTAGGCGCCTATGTTGATGAAGGCACTATGGTTGACACTTGGGCAACCGTTGGCTCATGTGCCCAAATCGGTAAAAACGTGCATTTATCTGGTGGCGTAGGTATTGGTGGCGTACTTGAGCCATTGCAAGCGGGCCCAACCATCATCGAAGATAACTGCTTTATCGGTGCACGTTCTGAGATTGTTGAAGGCGTGGTAGTTGAAGAAGGCTCAGTGATTTCTATGGGCGTTTATATCGGCCAAAGCACTCGAATTTATGATCGCGAAACTGGCGAAGTGCATTACGGTCGTGTGCCAGCGGGTTCAGTCGTGGTTTCTGGCAACCTGCCGTCAGCCTGTGGCAAGTACAGCCTCTATGCCGCCATTATCGTTAAGAAAGTGGATGCAAAAACCCGCGGTAAAGTGGGTATCAACGAATTACTGCGTATTGTTGATTAACAGTATTCGTTCGATAACATGAGTTACGTAAAAAAGATGCCCTCGGGCATCTTTTTTATTGTCGGTAAAATTTAGCCTACAGTTGCGCTGTTATTATCAGGATTAAAAATAAAGTGTTTCATAAAGCACTTAAATCAATCTCTCAACTTCGCGGAAAGCGTTTCTTGTCATGGCAATGGCCCGCCAGCCGATAATCCCCAATGGCTGCTGTGCTTTGTTTACCACCACAAGATATTCTGAATCCAAAAGATTCAACTGCAATAAGGCATCTTCCGATGTGGCCACCTCACTGATAATAGGCACCGAATGCTGCATGATCTGATGGGCTTTTTTATGTAAAGATGCCCTATCCTGCTCACGCTCAGCCGCTGTGCCAAGTAATGGACTAAACCAATGCTCCAGCAATTGATGAGTGATCACGCCAATTATCTTATGTTGCTCATCTAATACCACAGCCACCTTAGCGCGAGCAGCAGTAAGCAAACGCTTAACGTCGGCTAACTCATGGTCGAGGGAAATCGTGACGAGAGGTTCAAGGGGCGCGGCACCAATATGATCGCTAATACTCAGTTCACGATTAATCAAAATCGCTAAACAGGTCTCGACTATCTCTGGATCAAACAGAGTCCCTTTGCCCGCACGCAGCACTTCGGTCATTTTCTCCAGCCCTAAGGATGGACGATAGGGCCTGTGGGATAATATTGAATCGGCAACATCGGCTACCGCAATAATTTTTGCCTCATAGAGAATGGCTTTATCCTTTAAACCCTCAGGATAGCCTGAGCCATCAAGCCGCTCATGATGCTGTAAAATCATCTCTTTGATGGGCCATGGAAACTCCACATCCTCAATAATTTCAGCGCCATGGAGTGGATGGGTCTGTATTAATGCGTATTCTTCTTTTGAAAGCTTCGAAGGTTTGGTCAAGATCTGCGATGGAATGGCCAACTTGCCGATATCATGGACTAAGGCACCAATTTTAAGCCCTTCTAGGCGCTGGGGATCTAAGCCTAATTTCTCACCAATCAAATAACTTAATTGCGCCACCGACTTTTGATGCCCTGCGGTATAGGCATCTTTTAGTTCTAATGCCTCAGAAATAGCACTAATAAGCTGGGTTAACGACTGAGATAACTGCTCTTTTTGCGATTTAATGATTTTGGACTGGCGAGAAACAGCGCGCAATGTGCGTGGCAGTTCAATGCTGTGCCATAAAATGCTGGCAAAAGTCAGTAATGATCTCGCATCATTACGACTATAGGGCTCGTTACGGTCAACCACGCACACTATGCCGACCAAGCGGCTGCGAAACAAAATCGGCACCGCCAAGTAACGCCCCGCAAGTAAAAGTTTATCTAAGGGCAAATCCCCTAAGCGTCTTTGGGAGTCGGTTTGATTTTGGATGATCGGCTTATAATCTCGTACGCATTCGAGCCATACGCGGCTTTCAAGTTCTGACACTTGGGTATTATCTTTGATGAAATCGGCTTGGTCCGCCTCTGCGTTGGGATAGTCGGAACGTGCCGCGAGCGTGAGTGTTTTTGATTTTTCGTTATGCAACAGAATAAAGCCATAGCGACTACCAGTGAGCGACATCGCCTTAGCAACTGCGACTTTGAACACTTCTTCTTGGGAGGATTTAATCACATCTTCAATGTGTTGCAGCCAAGCATCGCTCGCTTGAATCGCTCGACGATAATCCGAATGCAACTCTTTCATCTGCGGATCTTCAAAATTAATGTCAGATAGAATCAAATACCATCCCATCTCAGGCAAAGAATGCAGCGCAAGATGCACACGTATACCCCGATGATCTTGGAGTTGAAAACCGAGCTCTTGCCCACGACGCCTTACAATATCGGCGCACAACTCGGCATTAAAGGCACTAAACAATTGGCTGATGGGTTGATTAATGATTTGCGCCGCCGAACGTTTACAACGCCGGTAAAAGGCTTGGCTCATCCGTAGCACGCGAAATTGCTCATCAAGCTGTGCCCAAGATAAATTCAAACTATCGGGTAAATCTTTCATTCCAACAATAAGGCTTTGACTGGTTGGCATCCTGCACTCCGATCTTAGACTAGAGCATGGGCGACAAGCTTATGCGCTATGTTCGCCCGAATGTTAACACTATAAAATCTCCAATAAACATAATGATAGCTGATTAAAATGGACCAAGCTGAATGCCATGATATCGCAATACTTACCATAACCTTAGCGCGACTGCCTGCGTATTAGAAAACGATCGTTTTATTGCCGTACACGACCACTTGCTCGTTAAGCACCAACTGCAGCGCTTTGCTCAGCACACTCTTTTCAACATCCCGCCCAGAACGTGCCATTTCTAAGGCGCTATAACTGTGATCGACAGGTATCACGTCTTGCTTGATGATCGGCCCTTCATCGAGGCAATTATTCACAAAATGCGCCGTCGCACCGATAATTTTCACCCCGCGCTCCCAGGCTTGGCGATAAGGCGCCGCGCCAATAAAAGCAGGTAAAAAAGAATGATGGATGTTGATGATGCGATTCGGATATTGCGCCACAAAATCAGGCGTTAATACCCGCATATACTTAGCCAAGACTAAATAATCGGGTTCGTATTGTGATACCGCAGCCAACAGTGCTTGCTCGTGTTGAATTCGGTCTAAGCCTTCGTGACTCACCAAATGAAAGGGGATGTTAAACTTTTCGGCCAGTTCGCGCAGCGCATCATGGTTGCCCACCACAGCGGCAATCTCGACACTTAAACCGCCGTAATAAGCTTTCATCAATAGATCGCCTAAACAGTGCGCTTCTTTTGTCACTAACACCACAATGCGTTTCTTGCCGGCGCTGACCAAGGTCATGTGATTCTTAGCAGGCAGCACGTCGCGCAGATCCTGCAATAACTGTTCGCTGTTAAAAATGCCCTCTAACTCAGTTCGCATAAAGAAACGCCCTTGGGCATTATCCACAAACTCACTGTTTTTGATGATATTCAGTTTATGGGTAAAACAAACACTGGTGATTTTGGCGATGAGGCCTTGGGCATCGGCGCAATCCGTCAGTAAGATTTTACGTTCTATGGATGGCGAAGTATTACCGCGAGTTTCAGTCATTTGTTGCAAAGTTGGCTCTCCTATATTGTCCTTACATCGAGTTTGCCATAGCAAATCGTGCTGAACAGCATGAAAATCCTATAATGCGAAAATAAAAATGACATTTCAGAGGCTTGAATCAATAAAATGTAAAAATTAAGCAGTTAATTTTGTAAAAATATAATCCTAGCGGCGAGTATCTAAGTAACGCTGCAATACCTTACGCAAGGTTTCGGCCTTAGTGCCATAAACCACCTGCACACCTTTGCCCATCACAATTACACCCTTAGCGCCCAACTGACTCAAACGCACCTTATTAACTAACTCTGGCTTATGTACGCTCAAGCGTAACCGAGTCAAACAGGCATTCAGCTCAACGATATTGTCACGCCCACCAAGCGCCGCAATAATCGCCCGTAAACTTTCTTTTGGTCCTTTACTGTCAAGGTCGTTATGCTCAAGCCTGCCGGGCGTTTTCAAATTAAAGGCTAAAATACTCAACCTAAACAACAGGTAATATATGATGGCGGTCAAAGGTCCGAGGAAAATAAACCAGCTGGCATTACGGGACAATGGAAATAACAGCGTAAAGTCCACCAGCCCTTGGGAGAACACTATGCTGTGGTGAATATCGAGCATGATACAGACAAAGTAAGCGAGCCCAGTGAGTAAGGCGTGAATGATAAATAGGATTGGCGCCACAAACATAAAGGCAAATTCGATAGGTTCAGTCACCCCAGTTAACCAACTGGCCGCCCCCGCCGAGAGCATAATGCCCGCCACGCGATTGCGCTCAGAGGGATCGGCGCAGCGCCACATTGCCAGCGCCGCCGCAGGTAATCCCCACATTTTAATCAGATAACCACCGGCAAGGTTTCCCGCCTGCGAATCGCCCGCTAAATAACGCGCCACCTCACCACGGACGACTTCATGCCCTAATAACTGATATTGACCCACTTCTAAGTAAAAAGGCGCATTCCAAATATGGTGCAACCCAAGGGGAATAAGTAACCGCTCTAATGCGCCATACACGCCAAAGGCAATGGCTGGTTTTTGATAAACCGCCCAGTCAGATACTCGCTCAATCAATAGCGCTAAAGGTGGCCACACATGGGCGAGTACATAACCTAAGCCCATCGCTAAGGGAATGATCAGCAAAGATGCACTGCGGCGTCCCTCAAAGAAGGAGAAAATCGCAGGCAAACGTATATATTGACTCCAGCGCACCGCAAGACAAGTAATACCGCCGAGCATCATGCCACCCGCAATCCCCGTATCTAAGGTATCCATCCCCAATAAAGGCTGGGTTGGGAGTCGATATAAATCGGCCAGTGCGGCTAATGTCGCCGTCATCACCCCATAACCAAACACCGCCGTAAAGGCGGCAATGCCTTGATCGCGGCAAAAGCCAATAGCGACCGCCACGGCAAATAACATCGGCATGATGGCGAAAATGAGCTTGCCCACCGCCAACATCAACACTGTCAGCTCTTCGGGCATAAAAGGAATAGGACTAACGGTGAGGCCGAGCATGACCCCAGCGGCGGGTAAAATGGCAATAGGAATAAGCAGCGCTTGGCTTAAGCGCTGGGCAAATTTAAACCACTGCTGAGTAACAAAACTGCCTAAGCGACGAGCTCGGTCTTGACGACTTGATTCCAGCGTTCTAGCCATTTTATCGCTTCAACCTCAGGTTCCATGGTTTCACAGGCATCAATTTCTAATAATTCTACAAGGGGTTTAGCGCCAAGCTCACTCAAGAGCACATCAACAGCCCTACCGGCGCCGCAGAAAGTTTCATAACTTGAATCACCCAGTGCGATCACACTGTAGTTAAGCTCGGGCAAATAGGGCGCAAGATTTTTAAGATTATGATACCAAGGCTGAATATCTTCGGGTAAGTCCCCTTGGCCCGTCGTAGAAGTCACCACGACTAACAATTCATCCTGCGGAGGAATAAAGCTGGCGACGTCATTCGGTTGCCACAATGTTACATCATAACCTAAAACTTGCATTTCTTTCTCTAGGGTTTCGGCGGCAAATTGTGCACTACCATAGACAGTGCCAAACACCAGATTCACCTTTTTCATGATACACTCCACATTGCGTTGCAAACCTTATTAGGCTGACCTTACTTTATTGTTCAGCGGATGGGCAAGCTAAGGCGCAAAATTTTTATAAATCAAGTCATTGAGCATGAGGAAACATCTGATGCGACAGTCCACCCGCCAAAAACACCTCAAGCAACACCACAAAACAACCCATATTCGACGTAAAAATTATTTCCACTCCGCCCAGCAAAATCTCACATCGCCACTCGCGCCTACCTCTGGATTCTCAACCTTAGCCGTCATGATGCAAGAACTGCGTCCACAAACCGCACAAACTCCACAACGCCTCGACTAATTACCGCCAGACTCATTTTGATTGGACAGTTTTAATTGAACCGTTTTAATTGAACAGTGTTGATTCGACTGTTATGGGTTCGATAGTTTTGATTCGACTGCTTTCGTGTCAATAACCAAGCCAAGCGAATGACTTTTGATGCCGCTCACTTGGCTGACGGCCAATTATGTCCAGATTGTCTCAGTTGAGATTGTCTGAGTTAAGGTCATGAGTTACGCATTTCCAGCTGGTATTTAATACGTGGCGATTAACAACTCAGCCTGTTGACTTAAGGTCGCCTCGTCCCAACCTAGCTCGGCAAACACGGTTTCCCACTCAGGCTCGAGCTCGGTTTCTATGCTGAGCCGAACTTGAGTGACAGGATGGGTGAAGCTGAGCTTTTTCGCGATAAGCCACAGGCGATTAATGCCAAAATGCTCGCGAAAAAACGCATTTTGCTTACCATCACCATGGGTGGTATCACCGACAATAGGGTGACGTAAATGCGCCATATGTCTTCTGAGCTGATGTTTACGCCCCGTTTTAGGGCTCAAGCGTACCAGTGCAAATCGGCTAGTGGGATATCGGCCTGACGGATACGGAATCTCAGTATTGAGTAATGGCTCATAAGCCGTCACAGCTTCCTGCGCGGCTTTGTTAGGATCGGCATTCTTATCGCCTAATTCATCTAACTCAACCTTAAGCGCATAGTCTAAAATACCGCTCTCATGCATATTACCGCGCACTAAAGCCAAATATTGTTTTTCAATCGTATGGGAGGCAAATTGCTCACACAGTGCATTGGCGACTTCACTGCTCTTGGCAAACAAGAGCACACCAGATGTCGGCCTGTCGAGACGATGAACAGGGAACACATGACAGCCGACTAAGTCGCGGGTCAGCTGCATGGCAAAAAATCGCTCCCGACGCGCTAAATAACTGCGGTGGACCAATAAGCCTGCAGGTTTATGAATTGCCACTAAGTGCGCATCTTCATAAAGAATTTCAATCTCAGGCGCCTGCTCTTCTGAATCATCCTCTTGGGATGCATTCAGTGCATTTTCAGGCGTTTCAAGCCAGATATCATCTTGATTCATTTAACAACATATCCAATTCATTCAATACGCCAATCAGAGCTTGGCGCGGGGGCATATCCTGCCAAACATGTTCAGCCATAGGGGCTATCGCTATTTGCGTCGGCAATGGCGCACCCGTTTCGATTAACATCTGCATTCTAGGCAGTAAAATAAACTGCAACCACTGCTCAAGGGGCATAAGATCACAGGCAAAAGGCGCTGTGCTTGCCATTGCCTCGGCAGAGGGCGCTTGCTCAGACCACAACTCGGCCGCTTGCAGCGCTTGGGCAATCTGAGCCAATTTAGCTTGGGTTTGACTGTATAACATAGCTTTCAGATCCATTCTAATGTTAGCCGTTGTGATTAAGGAACTTGCCATAATCCACAGGCCGAATAGGTCGATTAAAGTGCCGCAATCATACCATCCAGACGCACTTCCCCCTATAATGGCGCCAATTTATTGAGCCTCTTTGATTGATATGGCAGCCAAATGACTGAAATTACAACTTTAAGCCAGTTTTTAACCACAGCCAAAACCCAGTTCCAAGTGTATGATCTTGGCCGTAGGGTGCAACATATTGATATGCTCGCGTTTCACCAAATAGAATCTCTCGCTACCCCTTATCCTTACCCCATTCAAGGACATGCGCAGTTTGCTATCGTCTTTTGGGATGCCAGTCAGCAACACTTTATTTGGTTTCTAAAGTTGGCCTTAGATGAGCAAGGATTACTGTCGCCTGCACCGCGCTCACAATTTATCGAAATGATATTAGCGGCATTAGGGCAAGATCCCACTCAGCCACTCAGTGAAGAGCAGCAAGAACGACTCGCGAATAATCCGTTTAACTTCAAGCCAAGCCAAGAAAAACTCGCCGTATTCAACGCGCTTGTTCGTAAACAACTCGGCCAACGCGCGTCATCGCAATACGAATTTGCCGTGCAGTATTTGTCAGGCCAAGTTGCCCCAGCTCAATGGCAACATATTGGGATGCAAGGCATAGCCGATGTGTGTGCGCGCGCAAATGAATTTGATCATGAGCAGCAGTTAGTATCGAGTTTTGACACCGCCGCCATTGAAGTGCAAATCGCCCTATGCCAATGTCTTGAACACTTACTGATTAGCGACACACTCGCCGATAAAATTCTCGCAAAACTTCAAGATGCAGCCCCAGAGCACCAAGCCTATTTCCTACGGGCTTTGGCTTCTAGCGCCAAACACAGCCAACAAGCGTTTGAGCATCTACACGGCCAAGCCTCTTTAGATACCAATGCCCTCATCAGCATTGCCGGACGTAACTGGTCGGTCTTAAAACAAGATTCAAGTCGCAGTCTTTACTTAGAAGCCCTAGCACTGCAGCCCCAAGCCTTTTTTAATCAGGTCTTTGCTGATATTGTGGCTATTCCTAGTTTGCGCAATCAACTGCTAGGCGAGTTAAGAAATCCCAATCGAAGCATTCAACTATCACAAGCCATAGGTGGTTTGTTTAAGGCAGCAAGCAAATGATGTCAGATTTACTGTTAATTATTGGCCTCGTCGTGATTGCCGCATTTTTTTGGCAGTTACGCCAAATGGCAGAGCTGAGCCGTATTTTTGCCGAAAAAGAATGCTGGCGACAAAAAGTGCAACTGTTAGCCATAGCAATGGAAACCGCCCGCCCAAGTATTGGCGGCACCACGGGGATTTGTTGGAAAGCGAAATATTTATTTGAATTCAGCACCGACGGTATTAACCAGTACAGTGGCCATATTTGGATGCAAGGTAAGAAAATTCAAAAAATAGAATGGCCTATCTTCCCAGAGCCAGAATGGCAAGAGGCGCCGACAGCGCAGGGGAAATTTGGCGGTTGTGGTACGCAAAGCGGCTGTAGCTCAGGCAAATGCCATTAAGCTTTTATCGACAATGTTGGCTCAAATAAGCTGTTCGCCAGAATTGAGAATAATCAGTTATTCTCTGGTGCTGCAAAATAACTCACTGTAAAAGTTAAAAAAGAAAGGGCGCGGCCCTAAAGCCACGCCCTCCTATTCTCTGTTAAGCTATCCCGCTATTTTTGTGCTCCCTGCACCATCCATGCGTCAATCTGCGTCCTGCTTCATCCCTGCTCAATCCTTGAGGTCCTTGTACTCATGTACTTCCCTATCTCTTGGTCATCCAGTCCCAAGCTTGCTCTTTCCTGAGCGGTTCCATCATCATCCATGAAACGGGTATTGCATCCATTCAATTGCACTCCCTGTGCCATTGCCATCCTATGCAATGAGTCTATCAATCCTTGATAGTCTCCCTTCCTTGGTATTGGCTATCTTTCATCCTGAAAGGCCTATATCCCTATCATTCCTTAAGTCACATTCCTTAGTCACTGTTCGATCATCCTGATCGCCAACATCCTGTTGCCCGTAATTCCTTCTACAAGATGAATTCTACGCCAACCAACAAAAGTACTCATTGCGGATTATTTAAAATGTTAACGAAAAAAGTGAGCTTAACAGATGAAAAATAGACTAACCGGCTGATATAAATAAAAATAATAACCAAAGCCAAGACATAACCACCCCTTTAACTTACAAATTACTTACATACTTGTGAGAGATCTCTTACACGGAGGATGGCAATTCGAATCAAAAGTAAGCAAAGCGCTAGATGTTCTCCCCTGAAGGACTTATGCATAAACCGCTATCGCTCAAAGTTCGACAAGCATTCGTGCATGACCAAAACACAGTCAATACAGAGAGTAAATCATCGGGCAATAAGAGGAGTAGACTGGTAAACATGCTTTACGGTGATAAGTCTTTAAGCAGAGTTAAGCTAAAGTCCATGTGAATAGCTTTATAGCTTGGCAAAGCGAGATTAATGCTGAAAATGAACCAAAGAAAAGGGCGCAACTAAAGTGCGCCCCATTTATCCTTTGTAAGCCGTCCTGCTCGATTTGTGCTCCCTGCACCATCCATGCGTCTGCTTGCTTCCTGCGTCGTCCCTGTAATTCCTTTTCGTCCCTGTGTATCAAACTTGCGTGAGATAACACTCAGTCCTTTGACCTGTAAATCCATTTTACAGAGCCTGTCACTTCCTATGACTTCTTCCTATTGCATCCTGCAAAAATTTGTCTTCCATAGAGTAGTACAAGCTGTTCACCCTTATACTTTATCCTTGTCTCGACACATCCTGTCTCGAGTTCATGCTTAATCCTTAAGCGTGTCCTGTATTCTTCCTGAAATTCATCATCCTGACGATACGACTCACTGTCTCTAATCATCCTTGAAAAGCAATCCTGCTTTTCCTTAGCCTATCCTAGGCGAATGACAGTTTTCCTACCGTCAGCGATTTCAACCATGAAATCTTAATTCGTTGCTTCTTGCGTCCCTTTGGCCTGTTTCGCTTTCCTTGCTATCCATTTGCTTTGGCCATGAGTGAATTCTACGTTAACCATGACTTTTTTGTTCGGCTCAAAGAACGGACTACAAAAGAAATTACGACCGAACAGGAGAAAGATAAATACAAACTAATGATTTAATTAAAAATTAAACCAATAAGAACAAAAAACAATCAAAAAGAAAACATTATGTCCTACAGCGTTTGTAAGCGATCTCTCACACGGGTATGGGCATCTCACTCGGGCGGCTTTTTTAACGCTTAAAAATGCCGCGGATCATCTGAGCAAACATCACCCAATCTGCCATCAAACTGTAAAAGGGATACTGAAATGTCGCGGGTCGATTCTTCTCGAATACTAAGTGTCCCACCCACGCAAAACCGTAGCCAACGACCGGAATAAACCAACATAGCCACCAGGCTTGTGAAACCAAGGCAATGCCAATCAGCAGCAGGACTAAGCAACTGCCAACAAAGTGTAATTGCCGGCAAGTTGGGTGCTGGTGTTGGGATAAATAGAAAGGATAAAAATCGGCGAACCGTTTATAAGAGTGAGTCATCTTGTTGAACCGAATAGAATAATAACTGACCATGGACACTGCCGATATTGAGCTCGCCTAAAGAGACAAAGTCATGCTGGGTAAATAATTGCAGATGACTCTCCTGAGCGACAAACACACCAATGCCATCCAAATCCGGCTGTTCATCACACCAACTCACTACCGCTTGCACTAACTTATGTCCGAGTCCTTTATGCTGCTCGTTCGGTGCAAGGGCGATAAACTGCAAAATACCGCAGTGCTTACTGGGTAAGAGTTCGACAATACTGGACTCTTTTTTCATCAAAGCTTGGGTCGATTGCCAGCCCGTACCTAACAACATTTTTAAGCGCCAATGCCAGTAACGCCCTTCTCCCAAAGGCACTTCTTGCGTTACCACACAGGCTAAACCAACCAGTCTGTCATGGTCGAACAAACCTATGAGTGCTTGTTTTTGTTGCCATAACGTATTGAGTTCTTCGCGGATCGCGGCGCGCAGTTTTTGCTCGTAAGCGGCTTTATCTGAGGTAAAAAGTGAATCGACAAAAAAAGGGTCATCATGGTAAGCGTTGTAGAGGATAGAAGCGGCAATGCGTAAGTCTTCCGCGGTCAAATAGACTGCACGGCAGTCTTCCAAGGTCTCATTATCCATTATTAGTATTCCTTGACTTAGCTCACACTTTTATGAGTAACAATCAATTTACCAAGGAAACAGAAAAGTGCAAATTTTAATCATAGATTGCATTTTTCAATCAGGCGTTTACTCTAAACGAAGGCACTATACTGAAAAGGAAATAATGATGGATACTACGCCAGTAGACTTAAGCCACTTATTCGAGCAACTCGGTTTAGACAGTAGCGATGAAGCCATAGCGCAATTTATTGCAACCCATGATATCGACCATCACATCCATCTAAGCCAAGCGCCCTTTTGGACCCCTGCTCAAAAGAGCTTTATCATCGAAGGCCTAGAAGCGGATGCTCAATGGACTGAGCCCATTGAGCAACTTGATACTCAGCTACGTAAATTATAAAACAAAACGCGCGGGGTTAAATTTTGCTGTAAGCCGTTTCACCCCAACCCACTAAGGCATTGTTGCTCAGCACGATAGGTGTGCATTCGTCCTTAGTGGTTTTTCCATCTCCATTATTGCGCTGGGTACGATAAAACAACACTAAGACTTCATTATTGGCTTCACCTTGTTGAGCACTTTGTTGAATATAGGCTTCACTAAAATCAGCGGTGCCCATTAAGATCATCACTTGGTCTTTAGGCATGCCTAAGCTCAGTTTGGTTAAGTTAGTGCGGTTTTTATCCTGCACTTTCTCCCATGATTCGCTGCTATCCCAACCCGATTCGCCATCACCGACATTGACCACACAGCCGCTAAGACCTAAGCTTGCAAGCCCTAAAAACGTGATGGCGATAAGTTTGTTATTCAATTTATGGTTAATCATGTGACATCCTGTGTAATTATTATTTTTGCTTAAAAAAACGATTTAGGCAGGACAATAAGCAAAATAGATGCCAAATGACAACACACTGTTTTTAAATGAAAAAACTTACACGACCTTTTGGGATTAGTTTAAATCATTCAACAAATTAAGGAATTTTGCTAATTATGAGTCCACTTGACCAAGTATTAGCGGCTGCGCGTTCACTCGAAGCCTGCGGTAAAGTACCGAGCCTTGCCTTAATTAAAACCCGTTTAGGTAGCAGCCTACCTTTACCTATATTGATCCAAGGCCTACAGCAATTTAAATCTATGCCTAAGGCGGATCGCGAGCGTTTAGCCGAGTTGCAAGCCATCAGCCCGACAACCGAAGCCGCTGCAACTAACGATACCTTGACGCTTGCACTGCTTGCCAAGCGTCTGCAGATACAACAGACACATTTTGAACGTCATGCTGAGCAGCAAAAAGCAGAAATAATGCAATTAAAAAACGAACTGCTTGAACTTAAACAACGCATCAACCTATTAGAATCCCAAGGAAAAACCGCTTAATGTTTGTCACTGAACTGCGTTTTGAATGCTTCGCCGACACCACTATATCTGCCGCCGAAAAAGCCATTAATCAGCTCCTCGAAGCCTATCGAGCTAACGGCCAAATCTTAGGGCGAGAATTTGCGGTCGCCTTTAATGACGGTGAGTTTAGAGTGCGTTTACTGATGCCAGAGAAAAGCAGTTTAGCGCATAAATATCACAGCCCTTGGGTCAAAAAAGCCTTAGCAGAGTTAACCGACGCTAAGCTACTCGCGCCGCGGGAAAAGTTTATCGGTCAGGACATTAATTCTGAGGTCAGCAATACCGACACACCGAGCTGGCAACTGCTGTATACCAGCTTTGTACACATGTGCTCGCCCCTGCGCAGCGGCGATAATCTACTGCCGATTCCCTTATATCGACTTCCAGCAACCTTTAATGGCGATCACAAACGCATTATCCGTTGGCAGAGCGAATGGCAAGCCTGTGACGAGTTACAAATGGCGGCGGCCACCAAAGCAGAATTTGCCGCACTCGAGGAAGTATCGAGTCCAGACAGTGATTTATTTCGTAGAGGTTGGGATTTGCGCGGCCGTATCGAATATCTCACGAAAATCCCGACTTATTACTACTTATACCGCGTCGGTGGTCAAGATTTAGCCTCAGAAAAAGCGCGACCTTGCCCACGTTGTGGCAGCCATGATTGGAAACTCGATGAACCTTTATTGGATATGTTCCACTTTCGCTGCGAGCCTTGCCGCATAGTATCGAATCTGTCTTGGGATCATCAGTAACATCATTTTATCCCGCCAAAGACCTCAACCTAAGATAAGCCATGCTTAGGTTGAGCGTTCACGCTCAAACTCAGTGTGGTAGAGCATTCACACTCTGGCTAAACGTGGTAGAAGGCTGAGAGCTCGCCGCAAGATAGCGTCAAGCTCCCGCCAACTAGCGTTTACCGAAGAGGTTTTGCCACATACGTTTAAAGCTGGCAAAAATCCCAGGATGTTCTAATGCGGGCATCGGCAGTTCTTCATGTTTAACGGGCGGTGCTATCCGTGGCGATATTGCTTCGATAAACGCAGTCAAACTCGAGGCCAATTGCTCTGATTGCACTTCACCAGGGATTTCAATCCACACGCTGCCATCACTGTTGTTGATGGTGAGCATTTTATCGCCCTCATCTAATAGGCCAATGAACCACGTCGATGGCTGCTTGAGCTTTTTCTTCATCATCAGATGACCAATCAGATTTTGCTGCAGGCAGGTAAAATCATCCTCATTCCACACTTGCAGTAACTCACCCGTGCCCCATTTTGAGTCGAACAATAACGGCGCAGAAAAATACAGACCGTAAAAATGATTAATTTCCGGCCACAAAGTCAACTCAAGCGCATGCTCAACATTGGCAAAACTGCCTTCGACTTCGCGTTTCACCGGCTGCCAAGAAACGGCTTGATCAAGATCAGCATGAAATTCGCCTTGAATACACACAGAAGGCTCACCCTGTGGGTAATAACGCGGTAGTTCACCTAAACTCGTTAGGTAAGCTTGATGGTAGTTTTGCAAAAATTTATCGAGTGCGGGCAGACAAGACACTTAAGCACAATCCAATTTCAGGTATAATGTGCGCCTATTTTGACATGGAAACAGTATTGATGACACAGAATCACGATCCCTATAGTGATGCGCAAGCGCTTGTTGGCCTGACTTTAGGTAAAGCCACAGACTATCAAGCCGAGTATGATGCGTCGCTGCTGCAAGGGGTTCCACGCTCACTAAACCGTAATGCTATTGCACTAACTGGGACGTTACCGTTTCATGGTGCCGATATCTGGACGGGTTATGAGCTGTCTTGGTTAAATGCTAAAGGTAAGCCTATGGTGGCCATAGCTGAATTTCATTTAAGCTATGAAAGCCTGAACCTGATTGAGTCGAAATCGTTCAAACTGTATCTCAATAGCTTTAATCAAACCAAGTTCGATAGCATAGATTCACTGCAAAAGACCTTAGTCGCAGACTTAAGCCAATGTGCTCAAGGTGATATTAGCGTTAAAATCATCGAACCAAAAAGCTTTGGCATTCAGCGTATTATCGAGTTACCAGGCACGTGTATTGACGATCTCGATATTGAAGTCAGCGATTATAGTTTTAATCCTGATTACTTGGAAAACAGCACGGACGATAAGCAAACGGTTGCGGAAACGCTTAATTCAAACCTGCTGAAATCCAACTGTTTGATCACTTCGCAACCCGACTGGGGTAGCGTAATGATCCGTTATCAAGGGCCTAAAATCGATCGCGAGAAACTGCTGCGCTATTTGATTTCTTTCCGCCAACATAACGAGTTCCACGAGCAATGTGTCGAGCGGATTTTTGTCGATTTGAAGCGTTTCTGTCATTGCACTAAATTGACCGTTTACGCCCGCTATACGCGCCGCGGCGGTTTAGATATCAACCCGTATCGCAGTGACTTCGAGCAACCTGGCGAAAGCCACAGACTCGCAAGGCAGTAATTAACGTTCGTTCGAGTATCAGATTACGAACTAAGGTTTAGAACTGAGAAAAAACCAAGGTTACATACCGAAACTAAGCTCTGAATCACTAGCCCTAGTTGCTAACAAGATTCAGAGCTTTTTCATTGACTGTGCTCGCACTGGCATCGAGCAATAAGTTTCGCAGCCATTGATGACTCGGGTTTTGGGTGTATTTACTGCTCCACACCATATACAAATCAATGGGTCTTGTTTTCAGTGGCATAGGTAAAATTTGGATGCCGAACATCTCGGCGTACTGACTGGCGTACCGCAAAGGCGCTATACCTATCGCCTCACTTTTGCCTACGGTAGCAAACATACTCAATAAAGATGACTGCTCACTATACATCCTGCGCCTTGGCAACACGCCTTCGGTAAACAAATCCCCCGCAGTAAGATTAAAACGCCGCATATTCAAAAAAACATGTTTCTCCTCAAAATACTGCTCATGGGTGATGGCGCCTTGAATCCGAGGATGCTGCCGACTGACGATACACACTAAGGTTTCAGTGCAGAGTAACTTGCTCGAGAGCAAACTTTGCTGCGCGGGTTTAATGTCTATCGCCACCGCAACCCGCTCAAGCAAGATATCGCGATATAAATCAGCCTCCTGAGGTGGTGATTCACGGAAAATTACTTCAATGTCCGCATTCTGCAATAACGCCTGCACACCGGTTTGTAGCGCTTCGATAACCGACTCATTGGCATACACATAAAAGCGCCGCTGGCTACACTTTGGGTCAAAATGCTCAAACCCTAGCAATACGGTTTCAATATCTGCCATCGGCTGCTCAAACTTACGGTACATTTCCCGCGCCACTGCCGTCGGTTCAATTCCCCTCCCAACCCGATTGAACAGTGACTCCCCGACCCATACCCTAAATCGACTGATCGCATTACTGACTGAAGACTGAGTTAAATCCAGTTCATCAGCCGCTTGCGTGAATGAACGAGTACGGTAAACCACCATAAACACGCGCAATAAGTTTAAATCTAACGGCTTTTGTGTCGGCATAAGGGAAAGCACTCATTCACAATATGAATATTACAACCCAAGCTAACTCGAGTTATCTAAATACACAAGCTGTCTATACTCAAACCATCAACGACACACTCTCTCTTATCTGTAGGTAAAATTATGCAAAAATCTTTGATCACATTGAGTATTATCGCAACGTTCTCCCTTAGCGCGACAGCGGCAGAACACGAGCATGAACATATCAGCCTGCACTATCAGGGAAAGCCTGCGACCCAGCAAACTACTGAGGTCAACAAGGCCACAGCAGCCACTCTAAATTACACAGATAAAAAAGCCTTTGAAGAGTTCTCTAAGAATCTCATCGCCGAACTCGATGAACCAACAGCCGCCATTTTGCGCACTGAATTTAGCTTTATCGGCGACAAAACCCCAGACACTGTCAACCCCTCACTCTATCGCCAAGCCCAGTTGAATATGGTGTCTAACGGCTTATACAAGGTCACAGAGGGGATTTACCAAGTTCGCGGTACTGACTTGTCGAACTTAACCCTTATCCGCGGTAAAACGGGGTGGATCCTTTATGACGTGCTGCTCACCAAAGAAGCGGCAAAGTTATCATTGGAATTTGCCCGAAAAAACTTGCCTGAGGGTAATGACTTACCTGTGGTCGCTATGATTTATTCCCACAGCCATGCGGACCATTTTGGCGGCTCCCGCGCCATTAAAGACATGTACCCTAAGGTCAAAGTCTATGGTTCCAATAATATTACCAAAGAAATTGTCGACGAAAATGTTCTCGCCGGTAATGCCATGAGCCGCCGCGCCGCCTATCAATACGGCGCAACATTAGAGCGCAACGAGCAAGGCATTGTCGATGCCGCACTCGCAAAAGGATTGTCCAAAGGCGAAGTGACCTACGTGAAACCCGATACCACCCTCAACAGCAAAGATAAGTGGGAAACACGCACCATTGATGGCATAGAAATGGTGTTTATGGATGCCTCAGGCACAGAAGCCGCCTCAGAAATGGCCACCTATATTCCCTCAATGAAGGCCTTATGGACGGGCGAACTCACCTACCATGGCATGCACAACATTTACACCTTGCGCGGTGCAAAAGTCCGTGACGCCATCAAATGGTCTAAAGACATCAATGCATTGCTGACACGCTTTGGCGATGATGCGCAGGTTCTTTTTGAGGCCCATTCAGCACCTGTCTTTGGCAATGCGGATGTCAATGCTTACCTCAGAATGCAAAGGGATAACTATGGTCTAGTGCATAATCAAACCCTGCGTTTAGCCAATAATGGCGTAGGTATTCAAGATATTGGCGATGCAATTCAAACCACTATCCCTAAAGCGGTGCGCGATACTTGGTATACCAATGGTTACCATGGCACCTACAGCCATAATGCCAAAGCCGTGTACAACATGTATTTAGGCTATTTCGATATGAATCCAGCCAACTTAAACCCGCTCCCGACAAAGGAGGAAGCGGCCAAATTTGTCGAGTATATGGGCGGTGCTAAAGCCGTACTCAAACATGCTAAAGCCGACTATGCCCAAGGCGAATACCGTTTCGTGGCAACGGCACTGAATAAAGTGGTCATGGCAGAACCCGATAACGAAAAGGCAAGACAATTACTGGCTGATACCTATGAACAACTGGGTTACCAAGCGGAAGGTGCAGGCTGGCGCAACATTTATCTTACTGGCGCCCAAGAGTTACGCACAGGGATCCAACCCGGCGCACCCAAATCGGCATCGGCAGATATTTTAGGTGAAATGGAGATCTCGACTCTGTTTGACTTCCTCGCCGTAAAAGTCGATAGCATCAAGGCTGCTGAACTTGGACTGTTAAGGCTTAATGTGATTAACCCCGATACCAAAGAAACACTCTACGTCGAGCTAAGCAACGGTAACTTAAGCAATATTAAGGTTGATAAACCAATGGAGGCCGACACCAATCTTTATATTGATAAGCGCTACATTACCGGGATTTTACTCGGCAAAGTGACCCTCAAAGACTTACTTGCCAACGGCACGGCCAAACTAGAAGGCGATAAAGCGGCCTTCGGTAAGATAGCGTCGACCTTAGTAAAATTTGATGAAAACTTTGAAATCGTCCCACTTCCGAACGCTAAGTAGTGACATCAACGCCCTGATGATTCAGGGCGTTTTTATGGAAAAAGATTAACTAGCGTATATTCGCCTTGAACGGCTCTAGCACTGGGGGATTGGCATCATGCCAAGCAGATTCAGGATGATGTTGTCAGTTCAGAAAGCAGCATTAGTTAGCAGAGGCTGGCGTTGGCGCTACAGTTTTACACTCAAGTAATAATTGCTGGAAATGTGCGCCTAAATCTTGCTGGGCAAATTGCTCGCTCGCGGTCGCCATTTGCTTAAGGCTTTGTAAGGCTTGATCTAAACCTTGTTGCTCGATAAGGCTTTTAGCATAGGCCGCCGCATCGGCGCCCTTTTGTAACAGACTCGCTACCTGATCAAAACTGATGTCTTGCTGCATCACTTTCTGCAAGTCACCCAGTAATTCAGCCACCTTGGCCGACTCCACCAGCGAGCCTTCAACATTCACTAACTTGCCAAGCGGATCTTGGCTCAGTTTTTCAGCCACGCAGGCCGAAACTGTGCCCGCCGCTGCGCTTTGGGCCACAACATCTAAGCCATTAGCACGAATTTGCTCAACCACTTGCTGCAATTGTGGATCTTGGGCTAACCAAGCCTGCTCTAATTGTTGCTTTTCATCGCCACCAAAATAACCACAACCAGATAGCAACACCAGCATAGTAGCCGGTAACATGCACTTAATCTGTTTCATTGCTAAACCTCATTTAATCCATTCAAATTCAAAATATTATCGGCGTGACTATACCCAGCAATGTTTAACCGAAGATGAATTAAACTGGTTGATAGCAAGATAAGACGGAGAAAGAACCATGGCTAAATGCGATCGCGAACTTCAGCGGTTTATCTGAGTTTACTGGCGTGAAAAAACACGCACTTTCGTCGTTAATCAGCAACAAGTAAGCACTCTATACTGCTCAGCTGTGCGGTTAGCTTTAAAGGAAGACTGGCGTTACCGGCATGCGCTAGGCTAATGGCAAAGCGATACTCCTCGGTCAAACGACCAAAATGTGCCTGCCAATGCATAGGGTCTGCTAAATCCAGTGTGTGTATTGGAATTTGTAGCGGGACTTGTAATGAAATATGTGGATAAACATTAAGCCTCTCTGCTACGCCGCAGGATTGCCTTAATGCGGCATCTTGACAGGATAGCTCAAGCGATTCGACTGCCAGTTGTTCGAACGGCTTTAGTTCAAAGGCGAAAGATTTAAGCGACTGCGCTAAACCGAGTCCTGTGGCCTTGATATAGGACTCCTTTAACGCCCATAAATCGAAAAAGCGCTGCCGCTGACTTGCTTCATCGGCAAGAGCGAGCAAGGCTGACGTTTCTTGGGGAGAAAAATAATGATTTAGGATTGGATAGATATCCGTCTTCGGCCGCGATCTTTCAATATCGACCCCAAATAAACCAGACTCAACGCCATGAAACTGAGCCACACCAATCAATAACCAATCGCCGCTATGGCTTAGGTTAAACTCAAGCCCAGTTTGCTGCCGTAATGCCGTCGTTAAGCTCGGTTTACCCTTAGCGCCATATTCGAAACACCAATCCTGTGGCGATAAATCTGCATAGTGAGATAACACGGCCCGCAACGCTGCCCTGACCTGTAATCCCTTCATTTGCGCCTTGGGATCGCGATAACGCGCAACCTTTGCCAGTTCATCCTCACTTAACCAAGACTCGGCGAGTGATATTTGCGGCAATGAAATATCGCTCAGTGGAATAAAAAATAGATCCACATTCACGCCGTTTTTGCTAGATGCTAGAGAGTCGGTCATTCGAGAGCCTAGCTGTACAAAGCTCTGCGGCTGATGAGTTATCATTGGCTGGCTTTCTGGAGAGCACTTAGCGGCATTCTGTTCAGGATTCATTTATGTGAGTTCATTTATCTGGATTTATTATTGTTCGGGTTCATTTATCTGGGTTCACTATTATCTGACTCATTAGCCATCTTATATAGTCGGATCAGTGCTATATCACGCCTTAGAGCCAATGCCAGCAAAAAATCAGTAGCAAAATAAGTGGCGAAATCTACAACGCAATATTTAGTGCAATGCCTAGCCCATCTTTAGCTCGTTTTCAACGCTATAAGCCA
Organism: Shewanella septentrionalis; assembly: GCF_025370265.1. NCBI lineage: Bacteria > Pseudomonadati > Pseudomonadota > Gammaproteobacteria > Alteromonadales > Shewanellaceae > Shewanella > Shewanella septentrionalis. The sequence continues at coordinate 103,414 of NZ_JAMTCC010000008.1, forward strand.
CACAAACAGTCGCTCAAGTTAGCCGTTTCAGCCGCACAGTTTCACTCATCACAGAGGAGGCTTAAGCCAATATTGGGCTATTTTACCCCGCTAACTCAAAAAAGCGGCCTTTATCGCCGCTAAAAATTTAACTCTTCCACTATCAAAGTATTAAAAAGCCCAAGCGGCAAGCGAAAACCCAACATAACGCACAGAAAATACCTTTACTCAACAAAAGCCAATAAATTCCAGTCCCAGATGATTGTATCGCCCCGAAACCTCAGGTAATCTGCATCCCCATTAAGTGACACAGATGATAAGCACAGGTTTTACTATGGGTGTCACGACATGAGTCCTCAATGTCAGTCGTGACTCAGCTACTATCGCTTATCAGTCCCAATAGATTATGTCGGATGATAATTATTATTAATGGCAGCTCGCGACTCTCAATCTAAAGCGCCGTCTTACGCCCCTAAGAGCACGACTCAAGCGGCGAAAAAAGACAGCACACCTCGGCATCGCAACGCCACCACTACGCCTGAAATGCGACTCTTTATCCAGCAGTCTGATTTGAGCGTCAGCCAGCTGGCAAAAATTTTAAATATTACCGAGGCAACGGTACGTAAATGGCGTAAGCGTGAGTCCATCAGCAACAGTTCGAACACGCCCCACCACCTCAATACCACGCTCACGCCGATGGAAGAATATGTGGTGGTAGGATTACGCTATCAACTCAAACTCACTTTAGATAGATTACTCAAGGTTACCCAAACCTTTATTAATCCCAATGTGTCGCGCTCCGGCCTTGCCCGTTGTTTAAAGCGCTACGGCATATCGCGGCTCGATGAGTTTGAAGCACCGCAAGTCCCCGAACGCTATTTCAATCAATTGCCTGTGACTCAAGGCAGCGATATCCAAACCTATACGGTCAATCCAGAAACCTTAGCTAAGGCGCTCGCATTGCCGAGTACCGACGGCGATACTGTGGTGCAAGTGGTCTCACTCACCATACCGCCGCAGCTTACTGAGCAAGCCCCAAGCTCAGTGCTATTAGGCATAGATACGGCAAGTGATTGGATTTACCTCGATATTTATCAAGACAGCAATACCCAAGCGACCAATAGATATATCGCCTATGTCCTTAAACATGGGCCGTTTCATTTACGAAAGTTGCTCGTTCGCAACTATCACACCTTCTTAGCCCGTTTTCCCGGTGCCCATGGCACGCCAAAGACAAGCGCGGCTGAATCCCAAAACAAGGTCACCGTATCCAGGTCGACCCGTGGAGACTCTTTATGAGCCATACCCCTTCTGTACCTAATTCAACCACTGACTCAAAAGCTGAGTCAAAAAAAGATAAACGACTCAACAAACGTTTGAAAGATATGCCCGTTGCCATCGTCGGCATGGCCAGCATCTTCGCCAACTCGCGTTATTTAAATAAATTTTGGGATTTGATCAGCGAAAAAATCGATGCCATTACTGACATCCCAGACACCCATTGGCGCGCCGAAGATTACTACGATGCCGACAAAAGCAAAGCCGATAAAAGCTACTGTAAACGCGGTGGTTTTTTGCCTGAAGTCGACTTTAATCCCATGGAATTTGGTCTGCCGCCCAATATTCTTGAGCTAACAGATACCTCGCAACTGCTGTCGCTGATTGTTGCCAAAGAAGTGCTCGCCGATGCCAATCTGCCTACCGATTACGATCGCGATCGTATTGGTATCACGCTAGGCGTGGGCGGTGGTCAAAAAATCAGTCAGAGCTTGAACTCGCGCCTGCAATATCCAGTGCTTAAAAAAGTATTCAAAAGCAGCGGCCTGAGCGATGAAGACAGTGAAATGCTGATCAAAAAGTTCCAAGACCAATATATCCACTGGGAAGAAAACTCTTTCCCAGGTTCACTCGGCAACGTGATTGCAGGCCGTATCGCCAACCGTTTTGATTTTGGCGGCATGAACTGTGTGGTCGATGCAGCCTGTGCGGGCTCGCTTGCCGCTATGCGTATGGCGCTGACGGAGCTGACCGAAGGTCGCAGCGACATGATGATCACAGGCGGCGTCTGTACCGACAACTCGCCGTCCATGTATATGAGCTTCTCAAAAACGCCTGCCTTCACTACCAATGAAACCATTCAACCCTTTGATATCGATTCAAAGGGCATGATGATCGGCGAAGGGATCGGCATGGTTGCGCTTAAGCGCCTTGAAGATGCCGAGCGCGATGGCGACCGGATTTATGCCGTCATCAAAGGCGTTGGCGCCTCATCGGACGGTAAATTTAAGAGTATTTATGCGCCGCGCCCTGAAGGCCAAGCTAAAGCATTGGAGCGCGCCTACGACGACGCGGGTTTTGCCCCGCACAGCATTGGCTTAGTTGAAGCCCATGGCACGGGCACTGCCGCAGGTGATGTGGCTGAATTTAATGGCTTAAAATCGGTATTTGCCCAAGGCAACGACACCAATCAACATATCGCGTTAGGTTCAGTGAAATCCCAAGTGGGCCACACTAAATCAACAGCGGGCATTGCTGGGGTAATCAAAGCCGCGCTGGCGCTGCACCACAAGGTATTACCTGCGACCATTAACGTCAGCAAGCCTAATCCAAAACTGAATATCGAAAGCTCACCATTCTATTTAAATACCGAAACGCGCCCTTGGCTGCAACGCACTGACGGTACGCCGCGCCGTGCTGGCATAAGCTCCTTTGGTTTTGGCGGCACTAACTTCCACCTCGTATTAGAAGAATACAAACCCGAGCACAGCCGTGATGAGCAATACCGTCAGCGCAGTGTGCCGCAAACGCTATTATTTGCCGCCGCCAATAAAGCTGCGCTGCTTAGCGAGTTAAAAGCTGCGTTGAGCCAAAGCGTGAATACGAACGCGAATAAGAGCAGCGCTGCGAGCCTGAACGCTATCGCTCAGCAATATCCGCTGCGCGCGCTGGCAGACACAGATGCTCGTTTAGGTTTTGTGGCTAAGGATATCGCTCAGCTGCAAGCTCAGTTGAATCAAGCCATCTCTCATCTAGAAAGCAGTGCGCATTTAGAAAGCGGGCTCCTAGATACCAGTGCCAGCGAGGCGTGGCAGTTACCTTCTGGGATCAGCTACCGCGCAAAAGCTTTAGTTGCTAAAGATGAATCAAAGAAAGTGGCCGCTCTGTTTGCCGGTCAAGGTTCACAGTACCTGAACATGGGTCGCGAACTCGCCTGCCATTTCCCTGAAATGCGTCAACAAGTGATGTCCAGCGATAAGGTATTTGCTCACCACGGTCAAACACCGTTATCGAACATCCTATACCCTATTCCGGCATTCGATGCCGATGCGGTTAAAGCCCAAGAAGCGGCGCTGACCAATACCCTGTTCGCCCAAAGCGCCATAGGCGCGGTTTCAATGGCGCAATATTCGCTATTAACTCAAGCGGGTTTTGCCCCAGATATGGTGGCGGGTCACAGCTTTGGTGAATTGTCAGCCCTTTGCGCGGCTGGCGTGATTTCGAGTGTTGATTACGTCGAACTGGCCTTCGCCCGTGGGCACGCCATGGCGCAAACGCCAAATGATACTGGCGCTCAAGTCGATTTAGGCAAGATGTTTGCCATCATCCTCAAACAAAAGAGTGATATCGATGCGCTTAATTGCTGTTTAGCTCAGTTTGATGGCGTTAAAATTGCCAACTACAACGCGCCAACGCAATTAGTCATCGCAGGTGGCACAGAGCAAACTCAGCTGGCCGCAAAAGCCATTAGTGAACTGGGCTTTAAAGCGATTGCCCTGCCTGTCTCAGGCGCGTTCCATACCCCCTTGGTTGGGCACGCACAAAAGCCCTTTGCCAAGGCCATTGATAAAGCTAAATTCAGCGCGCCTGCAATCGCACTTTATGCCAACGGTACGGGTCAATTGCACCCAAGCGATGGCAAAGCGATTAAAGCAGAATTTAAACAACACATGCTGCAATCGGTTCGTTTTAGCGAACAACTGCAGGCCATGTATGATGCTGGCGCCCGTGTGTTTGTTGAGTTTGGCCCTAAGAACATACTGCAAAAGCTCGTTGAAAATACCTTAAGTGAACACTTAAATGAGCTTTGCCTTGTCAGCATGAACCCGAACCCTAAGGGCGACAGTGACAGTCAATTACGCTTAGCCGCAGTGCAACTCGCGGTAGCCGGTGTGGCGTTAACTGAGGTTGACCCCTATCAAGCCGTCACGTCACAGGAGATTGCCGAGCGTGAAGCGCCATCGGCGATGAACATCAAACTCACCGCCACTAACCACATCAGTGCCGCAACCCAAGCTAAGATGGCGAAATCTCTCGCCACAGGCAGCGTGACTAGCCAAGTGCAATATGTGGATCGCATCGTTGAAACGGTTGTCGAAAAAGAAGTCGAAAAAATCGTTGAGAAAGAAGTCATAGTCGAAAAAGTGGTTGAGAAAATAATAGAAGTGGAAGCAAATCAAGTGGCAGCTGTTGAAATGAAACAAACATCCCCAAGCGTGACGCAAGGCTTAAGCAATCACCAGCAACAAGCGACGGCGCAATTGAACCAAAGCGTTAGCGGCGATGCGTTAACGGCATTTTTCAGCGCACAATCTCAAGCGGCGCAGTTGCATCAACAGTTTTTAGCCATCCCGCAGCAATATGGCGATACCTTCACGACACTGATGACAGAACAAGCCAAGATGGCGAGCCTTGGCATTGCAATCCCAGAAAGCCTGCAACGCTCAATGGAAATGTTCCACCAGCATCAAGCACAAACCCTGCAAAGCCACGCCGAATTTATGCAACTGCAAAGCAGTAGCAGCCAAGCGGCTTTGGCCATGCTAAACAATGCGCCGATTAACTTTAACCCAGCGGTTGCAAGTCAGCCACAAGCAACAACACAGGTTCCTGCGCCTGTTGCTGCATCGACAGTGGCACACAATGCCGCACCAGTCGCGGCTCAGGCTGTTACGACAAGACCAGCGGTTAGCACACCCGTTCCTCCTGTTGTGCAAACCGCTCCCGTTGCTTATGCGCCTGCTGCGACAGTACAAGTTGCGCCAGCAGCTCCTGTTTTAGTTATGCCAGAGATGACATCTGTGGCACCAGCAACAAGCGGTTTAAGCGCAGCTCTTGTTCAACAAACCATGATGGCAGTGGTGGCCGACAAGACGGGCTATCCGACTGAAATGCTGGAGCTCAGCATGGATATGGAAGCCGATCTCGGTATCGATTCAATTAAGCGCGTTGAAATCCTAGGCACAGTGCAAGACGAACTGTCGGGCTTACCTGAACTCAGCCCAGAAGATTTGGCCGAGTATCGCACCTTAGGTGAAATCGTTGACTACATGCAAAGTAAGCTTACACAAAATGACAAATTGCCAGCGCCTGACCAAGTTGTCGTTTCTACAACAGCGCCAACAACTCCTGCAGCCAGCGGTTTAAGCGCTGCGTTAGTGCAACAAACGATGATGGCAGTGGTAGCCGACAAGACGGGCTACCCCACTGAAATGCTGGAGCTCAGCATGGATATGGAAGCCGATTTAGGTATCGATTCAATTAAGCGCGTTGAAATTTTAGGCACAGTGCAAGATGAACTGCCGGGTTTACCCGAACTTAGCCCAGAAGATTTGGCTGAGTGCCGCACCTTAGGTGAAATCGTAAGCTATATGAATAGCAAGCTGCCCGCTGCGGGATCTGTTATTGCTACGCCGATGTCAACGGCAAATGTAGTCACTCAAGTTGTAACAGCCGTACCTGCCGCCAATGGTTTAAGCGCTGCATTAGTTCAACAAACCATGATGGCTGTGGTGGCCGACAAGACTGGCTATCCCACTGAAATGTTGGAGCTCAGCATGGATATGGAAGCCGATCTCGGTATCGACTCTATCAAGCGTGTTGAAATCCTAGGCACAGTGCAAGACGAGCTACCAGGCTTACCTGAGCTGAATCCTGAAGATCTGGCCGAGTGCCGTACCTTGGGTGAAATCGTTAGCTATATGAATAGCAAATTACCTGCAGCGGGAGCTATTGCTTCGACAGCTGCGCCAGTTGCTCAAACCACTGCCGCTCCTGCATCTAACGCTTTAAGCGCTGCATTAGTTCAACAAACTATGATGGCTGTGGTGGCCGACAAGACAGGCTACCCCACTGAAATGCTGGAACTCAGCATGGATATGGAAGCAGATCTCGGTATCGATTCTATCAAGCGCGTTGAAATCCTAGGCACAGTGCAAGATGAACTGCCGGGCTTACCTGAGCTGAATCCTGAAGATCTCGCCGAGTGTCGTACCTTGGGTGAAATCGTAAGCTATATGAATAGCAAGCTGCCCGCTGCGGGATCTGTTATTGCTACGCCGATTACAACAGCAAATGTAGTCACTCAAGTTGTAACAGCCGTACCTGCCGCCAGCGGTTTAAGCGCTGCACTTGTCCAACAAACCATGATGTCTGTGGTGGCCGACAAGACAGGCTACCCCACTGAAATGCTGGAACTCAGCATGGATATGGAAGCCGATCTCGGTATCGATTCCATCAAGCGCGTTGAAATCTTAGGCACAGTGCAAGACGAGCTACCGGGTTTGCCTGAACTCAATCCTGAAGATCTGGCCGAGTGTCGCACCTTAGGTGAAATCGTTGCACTCTTTTCGAAAGAAATAGGGCAAAGCAAGCTAGGCCAAAACGCGGTAAGCCAGAATGCCGCGCCAGTTAGCGCTGTCGTTCAGCCTGAACCTACTATCGATTTACCCCCACATAGTGAGGTGGTGCTAAAAAAGTTGCCAGCGGCGGCTGAGCTAACGCAACTATCGCCACAGCAATCGTCAAAGCAATCAGCGCAACAAGCTCAAACACGCGTTTTTGCTAAAGATGCCTGCATTATCATTAGCGATGATGGTCACAATGCTGGCGTACTTGCCGAGAAATTGCATGCTCAAGGTCTAACTGTTGCGGTTGTACGCTCGCCAGAAAGCCTTGTAGCCAGTGCATCACCGCTCAATAGCCACATTGCCAGCTTCACATTGGCGGCGATTGACGATGCCAGCATTGGTGCAGTAATTAATGAGATCAAAAGCTTAGGCACAGTTGCAGGCTTTATTCATCTGCAACCACAACATAAAACCGCCGCCGATGCGAAAGGTTTAGTGTTGTCCAGTGCCGCCAAAGCGTCGGTCGAGCAAGCCTTCTTGTTCGCTAAACACTTGCAACCTTTTTTGGTCACGGGACAAAGCAGCTTTATCAGCGTCAGTCGTATCGACGGCGGATTTGGTTATCTTAACCACAGCCAAATTGCCAATAGCGAATTAAACCAAGCAGCATTATCAGGCCTAACGAAAACCTTAAGCCACGAGTGGCCAAGTGTGCATTGCCGCGCCTTAGATATCGCGCCCGCACTTGATGCCAAACAACTGGCCAATGCGGTGATCGCTGAGCTATTTGCAACCGATAAGCTATTAGAAGTCGGTGTTAGCCAAGGCGCAGCCCAAGCACTTGAGCGCGTGACCTTAGTGGCAGGCAAGGCCGATACCCGCCACGGCGCGGCGAACTTAACGAGTGCAGATAAAATACTGGTGACCGGCGGCGCAAAAGGCGTGACCTTTGAATGTGCGCTAAGTTTAGCCAAACGCAGCAAGGCACACTTTATCCTTGCCGGCAGAAGCAGCCAACAAGCGATTCCCGCTTGGGCACAAGGCAAAAATAACAGCGAACTTAAAGCCGCTGCTATTGCCCACATTCAAAGCTTGGGTGAGAAACCCACGCCAAAACAAGTGGATGCCTTAGTATGGCCAGTGCAAAGCAGCCTAGAAATTGCAGCTGCACTGCAAGCGTTTACCGCAGTAGGCGCGAGCGCTGAGTACTTAAGTCTCGATGTAAACAATCCAGATACGATCGCCAGCACGATAGTGCCGATCACTGAGTTATCACCTATTACCGGCATTATCCATGGTGCGGGCGTACTCGCCGATAAACACATCCAAGACAAAACCTTAGATGAGTTGGCACGGGTGTATGGCACTAAGGTCACAGGCATTAGCAATCTGCTAGCCGCACTGGATTTAGATAAGTTAAAGCTGGTTGCCCTGTTCTCATCGGCGGCAGGTTTTTACGGCAATACCGGCCAAAGCGATTACGCTATGTCCAACGACATACTCAACAAAGCCGCACTGCAACTGGCGCAGCAACTGCCAAATGCCAAAGTGATGAGCTTTGATTGGGGTCCGTGGGACGGCGGCATGGTGAATCCTGCGCTGAAAAAGATGTTTATGGATCGCGGTGTTTATGTGATCCCGTTAAAGGCAGGTGCTGAGTTATTTGCTAACCAATTACTGAGCAACACTGGCGCACAATTGCTGGTCGGTACTGATATGCAAGGCAGCGCACCCCATGACGACACGCCTAACGAAAAGCAAGAAACTGAAGGTAGCAATCTAAAAAAGCCTGAAGCGGATCTGACCACTGACACGTCGGATCCGCATGCTTTGCTTAACGCTTTAAATCCAAGCGCAGTAAATATAAGCGCTGTAAAGCTGCAGCGCACACTGGACCCTAAGGCAATGATCTTTATTGAAGATCACTGCATTAACGGTAATCCCGTATTACCGACTGTGTGCGCAATTCAGTGGATGCGTGAAGCCGCCTTTGATGTGCTCAAGCAGCCTGTCAAAGTGCAAAGCTACAAGCTGTTGAAGGGCATTATTTTCGACACTGCCGTGTTACAAAATGGAGTGTTAGAAAGTGCAGCCCCCATAACGCTAGAACTTGAGCTTGCACCGATTGCGTTAACGGATAAAGCCGCGAAAGACACAGACGAGTACTTGAGTGGACAATTCAGTGCCTTAATCAGCTTTGAAGGTCGTCCGCAATATCAGGCCATCTTAGTCGTTGATGACGCGGCTAACGATTACTTAGCCACTAACAGCAAAGCAACCGCCTTTGACGCGCAAAGCTTGGCGGGACTTTCTGCTATCGCAACCACGAGCCGCCTTTACAGCGACGGCACACTGTTCCACGGCCCAAGACTGCAAGGTATTGAGTCAGTGTTGAAGTTTGACGATGCGAGCTTAATCGCCAAGGTGAGTCTTCCCCATGTTGCGTTAGCGGACTGCGGGAGTTTTGCACCTAATCTCACCCCTAAAGGCTCACAAGCCTTTGCGGAAGATTTGCTGCTACAGGCGATGCTGGTATGGGCACGACTCAAATATGGCGCGGCGAGTTTGCCATCAAGTATTGGTGAGTTTATCTCCCATGCGCCCTTTGCCTTTGGCGATAAAGGTTATTTAGTGCTTGAGGTGGTGAAACACTCTGGCCGCGCCCTTGAAGCCAATATCGCGCTATATCATCAAGATGGCCGCTTAAGCTGCGAGATGAACAACGCCAAAGTCACCATCAGTAAAAACCTTAACGGTGCATTCTTAGCTAATAAAGTTGCTAATAAAACCATTGAAAGCGTGGAGGCAAAAATCGAGTGAATTTAGCCCACACTTTAGCAACTCTACATAGCGGCCAAACTGAAACGTCGATAGCTGACACGGCTATGACTGAAAAGCTTGCCAAGCCACTGCGTATTGCAGTGTTGCTTGGCGATGCCGTCAACCTTGACTCTCACTCAGCCCAAGTATTAGGGAGATTTACGGAACGTGAAAGAGTTCAAATTTGCGCTGCCGATGCCAACCAATCGACAGATCATGAACCGTCAGTGTATGAGCAAAGCTCGCTCACTGCCTTGTTAGGCCAAGCAACAACAGCCATTGAGCAAGGCAAGCTCGTTGAACTTAAATTCAATGATGGCAATCTGCCCCAGTCTCTGCACTTGCTCGATGGTTTAACCGCCGCCAAACTGCGCCTACACGCCCACGCATTTATTGCAGGCTTTGCAGCAGGTAATGAGGCTACTGGTGGTGCGAATGCGGGTGTTGCAAATGCGGCAGCTGTTGCTAACACGGCGGCTGTTGCTAATAAGGCATTAGGGGCGGCAAAGCGCAGTCCAGCGCAAACCGTTCAGCATCAGATGGTCGCTAACACGCTCAACGAGGCATGTATTGCGCTGCGCCAAGGCGTAACCGCCCTCGCAGCGCGAACACAAGCGCCGCTTTATGGCAAAGAAGGGGAAAATCAGCAAACGGGCTATTGGTTTAGCGACCAACATCAAGCGCGGGTGTTGTGCCTAAATCTTGTCGCAAAAACGTCAAATCAAACGGATGAGTCTCGAAATCTAAGCCAAAGCCTAGTGCTTACCCAAGGCACACAAGTTATCGCGCCCAAAGCCCTTGTTGATGAAAACAAACTATTTGTGCCGATAAGTGGTGACAATATTGATTCACTCATCGCGCAAGTATTGCAGCTAGTTAACACAGTGGAAAATGGCGTAGGCTTGCACGCTGACTTTCGCGCTGAGCAACTCAAAACTTGGTTTGAACGCTATGATGCCAACGCACCACTGGCATTAGTCTTGATGGCGGCATCAAGTGATGATCTCAAACTTGAAGCCAAAGCTATGCTTACGGCGCTTGAAAGTGATGCTATTCGTCATCACGGTCAACACTTTAAGACCCCAGCGGGCAGCTGCTTTACCGCGAGGCCACTAGGGGATGCGGGACTTACCTTTGTATATCCCGGCGTTGGCACTGTTTATGCCAATATGTTCAATAACTTGCATGAGTATTTCCCCGCGCTGTATCACCAGTTAGAACGTGAAGGCGATTTAAGCGCCATGCTGCAATCACCGCAGATTTATGCCGCAGATGTAAAAACCGCAGCAAGCATGAGCTTAAGCCAGCAAGCGATTAGTGGCGTGGGCGCCAGCTACCTATTCACTAAGCTTTTAACCCAAGTCTTTAATATTAAGCCAAAAATGGCGCTGGGTTACTCAATGGGCGAAGCCGCCATGTGGGCCAGCCTAGATGTGTGGCAAACGCCCCATGCTATGATCAAGGCCACCGAAAATAGCAATATTTTCAACCATGCCATTTCTGGCGAGCTAACCGCAGTGCACCGAGCATGGCAGCTTAAGGATAATGAATCCATAGTGTGGAACAGCTTTGTGGTGCGCACTGATAGCAATGAAATCAAAGCATTACTGCCAGAGTTCCCTCGCGCCTACTTAGCCATCATTCAAGGTGATACCTGCGTTATTGCCGGCTGCGAAACAAGCTGTAAAGCCCTGCTTGCAAAGTTAGGTAAGCGTGGGATTGCCGCCAATCGCGTCACGGCAATGCATACCGCGCCCGCCATGTTAGTCCACGGGCAAGTACAAGATTTCTATACTCAAGCGCTAAAAGCTGAGGCGCAAGATTCCCCAATTCGCTTTATCAGCGCAGCGCAAACTGCGCCAGTGGCAGTGGATAGCGACAGCATCGGCCGCGCGATTGCCGATACCTTTTGTTCGCCACTCGACTTTAGTGCCCTCATTCAAAATGCCACCGAGCAAGGTGCAAGGCTATTTGTCGAAGTGGGCGCCGATAGGCAAACCAGCACGCTCATCGATAAAATCGGCCATGCCCATGCAGGCCAAAGCACCGAGAACGCAACTACAGCCGCCATTGCCTGCAATGCCAAAGGTGCCGACGCGATTACTAGCTTACTCAAGTGTTTAGCTCAGCTGATAAGTCACAGAATACCGCTGTCGCTCGCGCCGCTAATAACGCCATTAAGTGCTAACGCAGCCCCTTTATCATCAGCAGTATCACCAAAAGGAGAACCCCAGTGAGTTCTCAGCATTCCCCTACTATTGATAAAACTACCGTGCCTACCATTGCGTCAAACCGCGCATCAAAAAGTGCGTCAAAAATCGCGATCGTCGGTCTCGCGACTCAGTATCCCGACGCCGACAATCCACACACCTTCTGGCAAAATCTGCTGGATAAAAAAGACTCACGCAGCCAAATTAGCCGCGAAAAGCTCAATGCTAATCCCGCCGATTACCAAGGTGTGCAAGGTCAATCTGACCGCTTTTACTGCGATAAAGGTGGCTACATTCAACACTTTGAGTTTGATGCTAGGGGCTATCAACTGCCTGAGTCCGCCTTTGACGGTTTAGATGAAAGCTTTTTATGGGCACTCGATTGCAGTCGCAAAGCCCTTCAAGACGCCGGGATTGCCCCAAGCGATGCCGTACTGGCGCACACAGGTATCGTGATGGGAACCTTGTCGTTCCCGACCGCCCGATCCAACGAATTATTTTTGCCTCTGTATCATCAAACCGTTGAAAAGGCGCTGCAAAACAAACTTAACCAAAGCGCTTTTCAACTGGCTGATTTTAACCAAGCTCACGCCGACAAAGCATTAAACGTCGAGCAAGCATTAAACGTTGCCAATGGCGCCGTTGCCCACACAGCCTCAAAGCTGGTCAGCGATGCACTCGGTTTAGGCGGCACTCAGTTAAGCCTGGACGCCGCCTGTGCTAGCTCAGTTTACGCACTCAAACTCGCCTGCGATTACCTAACAACTGGCAAGGCCGATATGATGCTTGCGGGCGCAGTATCGGGCGCAGATCCCTTCTTTATCAACATGGGATTCTCAATTTTTCACGCCTATCCAGATCACGGTATTTCGGCGCCCTTTGATAGTAACAGCAAGGGCTTATTCGCCGGAGAAGGCGCTGGGGTTTTAGTTTTAAAACGCTTAGAAGATGCCGAGCGCGATGGCGATAACATCTATGCGGTCGTCAGCGGCATTGGTTTGTCGAACGACGGTAAAGGCCAGTTTGTATTAAGCCCCAACAGCAAGGGCCAAGTGCAAGCCTTCGAGCGCGCCTACAGTGCGGCAAACACACAGCCCGCCAATATCGAAGTGATTGAATGCCATGCCACGGGCACGCCGCTTGGTGATAAAGTCGAACTCGCCTCGATGGAACGCTTTTTTGAGGACAAACTCGCGGGCTCTGCAGTGCCGCTTATCGGCTCGGCAAAATCCAACTTAGGCCATTTACTCACCGCCGCGGGCATGCCGGGGATCATGAAGATGATTTTTGCCATGCGCTCGGGCCGCTTGCCGCCAAGTATTAATTTATCGGCGCCGATATCCTCGCCTAAGGGGTTGTTTAGCGGTAAAAACCTCCCGACAGAAATGCATGCGTGGCCCGATAAAGCTGGCAATGACCGCCGCCACGCGGGTGTTTCCGTGTTTGGTTTTGGCGGCTGTAACGCGCATTTATTGCTGGAATCCTATGTACCGGCAAATACCAGTAGCAAACATCAGCAGAGTACAGCCCAAGTAAGCTATCAACATACACCATTAAATATCATTGGCTTAGCATCGCACTTCGGGCCTTTATCGTCGATTAGTGCACTGGATAGCGCGATTAGTTCTCAGCAAAACGCCTTCATTCCACTGCCTGAAAAACGCTGGAAAGGCTTAGATAAACATCCTGACATCTTAGCTAACTTTGGCTTGCCTGCTGTACCGCAGGGCGCCTATATCGACCAGTTCGATTTTGACTTCCTGCGCTTTAAAGTGCCGCCCAATGAGGATGATCGCCTGATCTCCCAGCAACTACTGCTGATCAAAGTGGCCGATGAAGCGATCCGCGATGCCAACCTAAAGCCAGGTGGCAAGGTGGCCGTATTAGTGGCGATGGAAACAGAGCTGGAATTACACCAGTTCCGTGGCCGAGTGAATCTGCACACTCAACTGGCAGACAGCCTTAAAAAACAAGGGATAACACTCACGCAAGCTGAGTATCTCGCCCTTGAAAAAATCGCCATGGATAGCGTGCTCGATGCCGCCAAACTGAACCAATATACCAGTTTTATTGGCAACATCATGGCGTCACGTATCGCCTCCCTGTGGGACTTTAACGGCCCCGCCTTTACCATTTCGGCGGCAGAATTGTCAGTCGCCCGCTGTATCGATGTGGCTGAAAACCTCTTGTCCCAAGAGTCCTTAGATGCTGTAGTGATCGCCGCCGTCGATTTAAGTGGCAGTCTCGAGCAAGTGGTGCTTAAAAACGCTGTATCACCAGTGGCATTGAATGCAACAGACACTGGCTGGAAAGTCGGTGAAGGTGCCGGCGCGTTAGTGCTCACAACAGCGCAATCAAGTGCAGCCCAGCCAAGCACTGCCGCTGACAATGCCAATAGCAGCTATGGCGACAGTTATGGTCACATTAGCGGCCAAGTATTTGGCGCTCTTTGTGACCCACAAGGCAACAGCAGCACAGCGCGAATTTGCGATAACTTGTTAACGCAAGCCAAAGTGAATAGCAGCCAAATTAGCTTGATTGAAACCAGTATTGCGGTTGAGCAACTCAGCGAGCCTGCGCTGACACCCAACACCCTGCTGCCAAGTGTGAGTGAGCGCAGCCAAGCCGCAAACACCCTAGGCCACAACTTTGCTGCCGCGGGAATGGCGAGTATCTTGAGCGCTCTGCTTCAGCTGAAAAATCAAGTTCAGCTGAAAAACCAAACGCAACAGAACACTCAAGCGCAGCACGCGCTCGTAGCCACCTTTAGCCAAGGTAAGTGCGCGCAGTTATTGCTCAGCCAAAGTGCCATGCAAGCGCACCGTTTGCAGCAAAGACTCGCGCAAGACTTAACGCTTTCAGAGCAAAAACACTTGATAAAACAAGTGACACTCGGAGGCCGCGATATCTATCAGCATATCCTGGATACGCCGCTCGCTGACCTTGGTGCAATACAACAAAAAGCCCAAGCCATGACGGCATTGCCAGCGCGCAGCCAACGCAAGTATTTGGCCCAAATAGCGAGTAAAGACACTAATCGCTTTGCAACAAGCAGCCCAACCACGGCTCTACAAAAAGAGACATTAAGCAGCATGCCAATGAATGCCCTAAGCACGCCCAATAACAACGCCGCTCAAGCAGAGCTAAAAGACGCTGCATTTATACGTAATCAGCAATTCGCCCGTGAAGCCCATTTAGCCTTTTTACAAAGCCGTGAGCAAGGCCTGAAACTGGCCGATGCCTTGATGAAAGCCCAACTGAAGGGCGAACTGGCATCGATTGGCCAAGCGACGTCAGTGCAACAGCAAGCCATTGTTCAGGCGCCAGCGTATGCATCTGCTCATACACCTGAGCTAGCTCCAGTTGTTAACTCAGAGGCAAACCCAGCAGCGCTTTATCCAAACCATGCAAAAGTGCCTGAGTACACGCCGCCAACGCCGATAAACAAGCCTTGTATTTGGGATTATGCGGATTTGGTCGAGTACGCCGAAGGGGATATCGCTAAGGTCTTTGGCCCAGATTACGCCATTATAGACAGCTATTCGCGCCGTGTACGTCTGCCAACCACAGACTATTTACTGGTATCTCGGGTAACGAAATTAAACGCCCAGATGAACCAATATCAGCCTTGCACTATGACCACAGAATACGATATTCCTGTGGACGCGCCGTATTTGGTCGATGGTCAAATTCCGTGGGCCGTGGCAGTTGAATCGGGTCAATGTGACTTGATGCTGATCAGCTACTTAGGTATCGACTTTGAAAACAAGGGCGAGCGCGTTTATCGCCTGCTCGATTGCACCCTGACCTTCCTTGGCGACTTACCGCGCGGTGGCGACACCCTGCGCTACGACATTTCCATCAATCACTTTGCCCGCAATGGCGATACCTTGTTGTTCTTCTTCTCTTACGAATGTTTTGTGGGCGACAAGCTGATTTTGAAAATGGATGGCGGCTGCGCCGGCTTCTTCACCGACAAGGAACTCGCCGACGGCAAAGGCGTTATTCGCACCGAAGCCGAAATCAAAGCCCGTAATCTTGCGCTCAACAATCCCAATAAACCGCGCTTTAATCCGCTGCTTAACTGCGCGCAAAACCAATTTGATTACAGCCAAATCCATAAATTACTCGGCGCCGATATCGGTGGCTGTTTTGGCGGTGCCCATGCAGCGCATCAAGCCCAATATGGGTTGCAGCCCTCTTTATGTTTTGCCTCTGAAAAATTCCTGATGATTGAACAAGTCAGCCATCTTGAGGTGCATGGCGGTGCGTGGGGCTTAGGCTCAGTGCAAGGCCATAAGCAGCTCGAGGCCGACCATTGGTATTTCCCGTGTCATTTCAAGGGCGACCAAGTGATGGCGGGATCGTTAATGGCCGAAGGTTGTGGTCAATTACTGCAATTCTTTATGCTGCATATTGGTATGCACGCCAGCACAGAAGAAGGTGGCGTCAAAAACGGTCGTTTCCAACCGCTCGAAAATGCGTCACAAAAAGTGCGCTGTCGCGGTCAAGTTTTGCCGCAATCTGGCCTGCTCACCTATCGCATGGAAATCACCGAAATCGGTATGAGCCCGCGCCCTTATGCGAAGGCGAATATCGATATTTTGCTCAATGGCAAAGTGGTGGTGGATTTCCAAAACCTTGGGGTGATGATCAAAGAAGAAGCCGAATGTACCCGCTACCTTGCGGATAACGATACGAATTGTTCACTGACTACAACCGCAGCAGCTGCGCCGCTAATGGCCCAGCAGCCCGATTTAACTGCGCCAACCAACAAAGGCGTAGTGCCGCTTAAGCATGTACCTGCGCCAGTCGCGCCAGCGGATTCTAAGTATGCTAACCGCGTGCCCGACACCCTGCCGTTCACGCCATACCACATGTTCGAATTTGCCACTGGCGATATCGAAAACTGCTTCGGCCCCGATTTCAGCATCTATCGCGGCCTAATTCCACCGCGCACGCCTTGCGGTGATTTACAGCTCACGACTCGCGTCATTAAGATTGACGGCAAACGCGGCGAGCTGAAAAAGCCTTCATCTTGCATCGCCGAATACGAAGTGCCCGCAAATGCTTGGTATTACACTAAAAACAGCCATCATGCTGTGATGCCCTATTCTGTGCTGATGGAAATATCACTGCAGCCAAATGGCTTTATCTCAGGTTATATGGGCACCACCTTGGGCTTCCCCGGCCAAGAGCTGTTTTTCCGTAACTTGGACGGTAGCGGTAAGCTACTGCGCCACGTGGATTTACGCGGCAAAACCATAGTGAACGACTCACGTTTGTTATCGACTGTGATTGCCGGCAGCAACATTATTCAGAATTTTAGCTTCGAATTAAGCTGTGATGGCGAGCCTTTCTACCAAGGTAAAGCGGTATTTGGTTACTTCAAAGGCGATGCGCTGAAAAACCAACTTGGCATAGACAACGGCAAGACAACTCAGCCTTGGCATGTGCAAAATGGTATAGCCGCCGATAGCCAAATCAATCTGTTAGATAAACAACATCGCAGCTTTAACGCACCAAAAGGTCAGCCACATTACCGTTTAGCGGGCGGTCAACTTAACTTTATCGACAAGGCTGAAATCGTGAAAGCCGGCGGTAAAGCGGGCCTTGGCTATTTATACGCCGAGCGCACCATTGACCCGAGTGATTGGTTCTTCCAATTCCACTTCCATCAAGATCCGGTAATGCCAGGCTCATTAGGGGTTGAAGCCATTATCGAGCTGATGCAAACCTATGCGATTGACCAAGACCTTGGCGCAGGCTTTAAGAATCCAAAATTTGGCCAGATTTTATCGGATATCAAATGGAAGTATCGTGGCCAAATTAACCCATTAAACAAGCAGATGTCGCTGGATGTACACATTACCAGCGTGACAGACGACAATGGCAAACGCATCATTATGGGCGATGCCAACTTGAGTAAAGATGGCCTGCGAATTTATGAGGTCAAAGATATCGCCATCTGTATTGAAGAAGCTTAATCACCTTGCTCAATTAGAAAGACGCTAATTACAAATAATGTGTCGCCTTGGCCAAAGTGCCTAAGGCGGCAATAAAAAGAGAATACCTATGACAAGCCATACTCTCGATCAATTTAATAGTAATAACGAAAAACTTAGCCCTTGGCCGTGGCAAGTCAACGATGCAGAGCTGAGCTTTGATATCGACTCATTAGGCAAAAAACTCAAAGATTTAAGCCAAGCCTGCTACTTAGTGAATCACAGTGAAAAAGGCTTAGGCATAGCGCAAACGGCCGAAGTGACCACCAGTGACAGCCAAGCGCCATTGGGCTCACACCCTGTCAGCGCCTTTGCCCCAGCTCTTGGCACCCAAAGTTTAGGCGACAGTAATTTTCGCCGCGTCCACGGCGTCAAATACGCTTACTATGCCGGCGCTATGGCTAACGGTATTGCCTCGGAAGAACTGGTTATCGCCCTCGGCCAAGCGGGCATTTTGTGCTCATTTGGCGCGGCTGGGTTAATTCCATCCCGCGTTGAAGCAGCCATTACTCGCATTCAAGCAGCGCTGCCTAATGGCCCCTACGCCTTTAACTTAATTCACAGCCCAAGCGAGCCCGCATTAGAGCGCGGCAGCGTTGAGCTGTTTTTAAAACATAAAGTGCGCACAGTCGAAGCCTCGGCATTTTTAGGTTTAACGCCGCAGATCGTCTATTACCGCGCAGCAGGTTTGAGCCGCGACGCACATGGCGACATCGTCATTGGCAACAAAGTCATAGCCAAAATCAGTCGCACCGAAGTCGCGACTAAGTTTATGGAGCCGGCGCCTGCCAAAATTCTGCAGCAATTAGTCAGTGAAGGCCTTATCAGCCAAGATCAAATGGCGATGGCGCAACTTGTACCCATGGCGGACGACATCACGGCCGAAGCCGATTCTGGCGGCCATACCGACAATCGTCCACTGGTCACGCTATTGCCGACGATTTTGGCGCTCAAAGATGAAATCCAAGCTAAGTATCAATACAAGACGCCCATCCGTGTGGGAGCAGGCGGCGGCGTTGGTACCCCCGACGCAGCATTAGCCACCTTCAACATGGGCGCGGCCTTTATCGTCACAGGTTCAATCAACCAAGCGTGTGTGGAGGCGGGCGCGAGCGAACACACACGTAAGTTACTCGCCACCACAGAAATGGCCGATGTGACTATGGCGCCTGCCGCCGATATGTTCGAAATGGGCGTGAAATTACAAGTGGTTAAGCGCGGCACCCTGTTCCCAATGCGCGCCAATAAGCTTTATGAAATCTACACCCGTTACGATTCGATTGATGCCATCCCTGCGGACGAGCGTAAAAAACTCGAAGAGCAAGTGTTCCGCTCATCACTCGATGACATTTGGACTGGCACAGTAGCCCACTTTAACGAGCGCGATCCTAAGCAAATCGAGCGCGCACTGGATAACCCCAAACGTAAGATGGCGCTGATTTTCCGCTGGTATTTGGGTCTGTCTAGCCGCTGGTCGAACACAGGTGAAGTCGGCCGCGAAATGGATTACCAAATTTGGGCAGGCCCAGCGCTCGGCGCATTTAATGCGTGGGCAAAAGGCAGTTATTTAGATGACTATAAAGCCCGTAATGCGGTCGATTTAGCCAAACATTTAATGGTGGGCGCGGCCTATCAATCCCGGATTAACTTGCTGTTATCCCAAGGGGTTAGCATTCCAGTTAGCCTGCAACGCTGGAAACCGCTAAATCGTTTTTAACCCCTAACGGACTATCGAGACATCAAGTAGGGACTCAACTCCCTACTTGATGCAATCTTCTTCACTACCTCGTTAAATCGAAGCGCCTACGTTATTGCCAATCTAATCTCTTGAGTTATAGGCTTTGTTTGTGCCAATGCAGCTAAGCACTGTCGCTCTAGTGGCACGCCGTGAACCCATCCCTGGGGGCTCAACGGAAAAGTCCCTTTTCCCGATGGCCACTGCCGCGACAGTGCCCGCCTGCAACTTACGGCATTAACTGTGACGATCCACATACGGTCAAGCCTGACTAACAAGCCAATAGAATCTAAAGGGAAAACACCGTAAGATACCGACTCGTTAATCGAATTGTATGTACTGCTAGGATATGGATACCGCATGGCTCATCAAAGCTTAAACGACTTGCCCGTCTTAACCGACGACTTCGGCCTTTACACTACTTTTGTTAAAGGTATCGCTGAAGAGATACGTCAAAGTCAGGCACCTAAAACCATCGCTATCACAGGTTATTGGGGCAGCGGCAAGACCAGCGTTTTAGCGCAGTTATACGCACAGTTATTCGGTGAGAACCCACCTTCTATAAAGGGTGAAGCTGTTAATAATCCCAACAGAGTTAACCCCTATTACCAAGGTGTATGGTTTGAAGCATGGCGTTATCAACATGAGCCCCAGCCCATTATCGCCCTTATGCATACAATGCGTCAGTCCTTTAGCCAAAAAAGGAAACTATTTGACAAAGCTGGAAAAATTGCAAGCGTCAGTATGGTCGCAGGTCTTAGCGTGTTTGATGGCGTGATCAAGACTCTCAGTGCAGGAATGGTTTCTGGCCTAGATAAGATCCAATCTATCGGTGATAAATACGAGAAAGATAATCTGCTGAGCCAACTTTCAACTGATCAGATAAACAATGCCCTCAGCACCGCAATAGATCACTTACTGACAGACTTGGCTGATATACCTAACACAGATAGAAAATGTATTATTTTTATCGATGATCTTGATCGCTGTGATGCGGCAACAGCCAAAAAACTGCTAGAGGGCATCAAGGTTTACCTCAATCTGGAAAACTGTATTTTCGTGATTGCCATCGACCCCGCGCAGTTGGAAGCCAGCTTTAAGCTCGAACACGCGCAACTACGAAATACGGGCAATATACAAGATGTATCGAATCACGATGCGACTGAATATCTAGAGAAACTGTGCCAAGACGCTCACAGGTTGCCGATTGCAGATAAGAATCAAATTGCCGAGTTTGTTGCGAATAATCTAAATAAAATACTGACAAATGATCACAACAAATATGTTGGCATTATTGCGGCAATAAAACTTGAACTCGAACAACAAAACTACCTGCCTGCCAATCCACGGCGCTTGAAAATGATCTGTAATCGTTTAGCTGCCTTTATCAGCAAAACCAACGGCGAAACGCAATACCATGCTCAATCCCTGCTGTTTCTCGCCAGCGCTTATGTGAGTTACAGAGAAATATACGAGATGCTCAGCGTTAGCCCTGAGTCAATTATTGATGTGGCTGAATTTACTAAAAATGGCAAGTCTACAATACCCGCCTTTAAACATCTCACAAGTTCGAATACCGAGGCGCGCGGCGCATTTATACATCCCAATAAAATCACTGAATTTCGCTTCGCCAGTTTGCTAACAGAAATAGAGGCAAATGCTAACTTACCTGCTTGGGGAGATTACCTGCATAATCTTATCCAATCCTATAATGCCGCCACTCCCGCAGAGGTCGAATAGTATGAAGTATTTCCCCGAATTTGAGCCCTCAGATAAAAGCAAATTTATTGACCTTTACCGTGAAGGATTTGACCGTTATTGCCGCCAATTAGCAGACTATTATGGTTGCCTGAATAATCAAGGCCTAGCTCTATTGGATGATGATGCAGATATAGACCAAGACAGTGCCTTTATCGATGATCTCTTCGTACTGCCAAGCTTTGGCAATAGTGCCACCAGCGCCGAAAACTTCGATGCTGCGCAGCAAACGCTGCAGGCCAAGGACAATATCAGCCTAGCCAAGCTGTTAGCTGCAAAACCACGGCAATTTATATTAGGTGACCCCGGGATAGGCAAAACGACTTTTCTGCATTGGCTGGCAATAAGCCTAGCCCACCATAGAAGTAACTATGCGCAACAGGCCATGGGGCCCTTACTGCCAATCCTTTTAAGAGTGAGGGATTTTCGTACCTTTCTCACTGTGCCCAACAATACGGAGCAATTTCTCACCAATATCAGGGGCTATTTAGGCTCCCTTGGTGAACTGTTGGATCTAGATAAACTCACTGAGACCATGGCCAATGGTCAGGTCTTACTGTTGGTCGACGGATTGGATGAAATCGGCAAGCAGGAAATGCTGAATCTGGGGCAAACTCTAGCAACTCTGTTTAGCCAATATCCATCATGCCGATGCATTATGACCGCGCGGGTTGTTGGTTTCGATGCATCCTTGCTTTGGCCCTTTGCCAATATTGATAAAAATCAGCCACTAGATTTACACGAATTGAATGAGGCGGATGAATTTGATATTCAGGTTAAAGATGGGCTTAACGCTAAGCTAGCCAATCCAAACAGGCTTAAGCGTAAGACCGATGTATCCCAACTGCATGACTTTGGGCTTTATTATATCCAGCCTCTCAATAATGAGCAGCGACTGCAGTTTAGCCAAAAATGGTGCAAAATCTATGTAAAAACCAGCGATGCACAGGCGCAGTTTATCGACGACCTACAGACCGCGTTTAATGGTAACGGTGCGCTTAATCACTTGGCGCGCACTCCTGTACTATTAAATATGATCTGCTTTATTCAACAGCGCCGTGGTCGCCTGCCCAATGGTCGGGCAGAACTCTACCAGAAAATCATCGAGACCTATTTGGTTAGCATGGACAGGGCCAGAGGCATAAAAAATCACTTTATCGACAGCGAAGATTTTGACTATACCGACATCCGCAACTGGCTGGCGAAACTGGCCTATGCGATGCAGTTAGGCAAGCTGAGTGAATTATTAGGTAAAACTGGCAACAACAATGTTCAAATTGAAAACCTATATTTTGATAATGAGGTTGGCCGTGTCACCAGCCTAACAGAGAGTGACCTGACAAGATTCTTTGCTAAAGAGCTAGAAGAAGTCTATGAAGATAAAGACAAATGCCAACAAACCGCCAAAAGCTTGATCGATTATATCAAGCGCCGTACTGGCTTTTTGATTGACAGAGGGCAGGATGCAGAGCAAGGGCACGAGGCAGTATTTGCCTTCAGTCACTTGTCTTTTCAAGAGTATTTTGCCGCCCACTTTATTAGTGGGCAATGGTCACAGTTGAGTGGTAATCAGAAATTGGTCGACTCCCTGACCTTAAGTTGTAATAGCCAAAGCTGGTTCGAATGCTGGCAACTGGTATTTGAAGACTATTCCCAAAATGGCAACAGCCGTCAGCAACACAGCCAATTTATCGACAAGCTGTTTGGTACTATTGAGCAGCTTGCTGAAAAATTCCCCAACAAAAATGACAAATTTAGAGACAAAGTGGATCATGCGCTGCATCTGCTGAGTAAAATCATCCTCAACCCTGCCGTTAAGCTCTCCCCCAACTACCGCCAGCAGCAAATCACAGTGCTGTGGATACATAATTTCACCGAAGGACAGTTTGATGGTTCAGCATCCATCTATAGCCTGTGGCCCGAGCTTTGCCGCGATTATGATAACGAAGAGAGTTTGAGCCGCAAAGCGATAGCGGCAGCTTTTGCACGTTGTGGACATGAGAATGCAGCGAGTCTTAATTTAAGTGGCGTGCGATCGGCCGATTTGCGGCCGCTCAAACTTTGGTCCAATTTAAGGCAGTTGAATTTAAGCCATACCCAAGTGAACACCTTGCAGCCATTGAAAGATTGCAAACAGCTGGAAATGCTAGAATTTGATAATACGCCCGTATCTGACTTAGCTCCGGTAACCCAGCTTACCGAGCTTAGAAGCCTATCTTTCTCAAACACAGCCGTATCTGATTTAACGCCGCTAACAGGGCTATCAAAACTAACAACTATTTATATGAACTACGCCCAAGTGGTCGAGTTAACGCCATTGGCGGAACTGCTAATACTAAAGACTCTTATGATCAATGGAACAAAAGTGTCAGATTTATCACCACTAACCAACTTAACTCAAATTTATTTTCTCGGATGCAATAATACAGATGTAGCAGATTTGACGCCGCTTGCGAAATTAACGGAGCTGACACTGCTTTGGCTAAATAACTCTCAGGTCTCGGACTTAACCCCGTTGGCCAACATGCCTAAATTGTGGGATTTAGAGGTAGCCAACACTTCTATCACAGACCTAACGCCATTGAAAAAATTGACAAGACTAATAGAACTTAATATATCACACACCCAAGTGACCAATTTAGCGCCTCTGGCCAAGCTGCCAAAGCTAAAAAAGGTGATAGCCATTGGGTGTAAACAACTGAATGCGGCAAGCCTAGAAAGCTTACCCAAGCACATCAAAGCCCATCTTGATTGACGGATATAACCTACTGATTAATTTAAATATATTAGCAAACCATGACACCATCCGATTTGCACCGCTGCACTCGCTCGCATCTGGCACACTCGCTGGTGGCCCATCAAAACAGGGAGGTGTTGATGACTGCAATCATTAAGTGCCACGCGTTTTTAACCACAGCAATTGCTTAGCGTTAAAAAAGCCAATGGATACTCAAGCCGACACTGATTAATGAATTAATTGATTCACGAATTAACAGTGTCGGCTTTTATTTGTCTTTACTTATGAACGACATCAGCTCACAGTCTTTGATTCAACGTATTAGGCTGAAACTCTTACCGAAGCTTAGGTAAAAATTGCCTATTCCACGCTTCGCACATTCGTATCCGCTTAAAACTAATTCTTTAAATTTTATTTAAAATCAATACTTTAATTAAAATAAACAAAGTTGGCATTATGTTCGCAATCTAGAAATAACCATTAGCCGTTACCTTACAAATGACACAAACGGTCATGCGAAGGATTAAGACAAGGGCAGGAGGTTATTATGTTAGGTTGGACATTAGTATTTCTAGTTGTCGCTGTTATTGCCGGACTGTTTGGATTTACGGGTATCGCTGGCGCGGCAGCGGGAATCGCAAAAATTATTTTCTTCTTATTTATTGTGTTACTCGTAATTTCACTGCTGATTAATGCCCTCAAGGGTAAGTCACCGCGACTTTAATTTTTTTAGAAAAGGAGATGTATATGAAACCATTTACTCTGATGACAAGCGCTTCACTGGCATTACTGCTCGCTTTAGGTTTAACCGCCTGTAGTGATAACAAAGCCGAAGATGCCGGCGAAAAAATTGATGAAGTGATGACTGATGCAGGTAATGCCATTGAAGATGCCTGTGAAGAAGTTAAAGAAGGCGTTAAGGCTAAAGATACTAAGTGCTAATCTGGCCTTTAACCTAACTTGAGGGTGGCAATAGACATATCTACTGCCACCCTTTTGATCTAATGTTAACAACGCGATTCACCGATTCAGTCAGCCGCTCAACATGCAGCGGTTAAATCAAAAACAGCATTGGAGGGCGCGTATGCTAAGCAAAATCCACATCAAATATTTCTACTTTATGAGTGCCGTGTTACTCGCCTATTTTGCAGTAACGGGTACGTCTCCCCTGCTCACCTTTATTTGGGCTTGGACAAGCCTGTCGCTATTTTTAGTCGGTTCAGCCTACTGGTTTAATCTCGCCAGCATTTTTAGAAAGCGCCAAGATGGCACTATCCCTTGGTATATTCGCTGGGGCTTTATTCCGTTTTTATTGGGCTGTCGGCTGTATAATCATTGGGCCAGAAAACGCGACTCTGTGCCGTCGATGCAAAAGATAGATGAGCAGTTGTATCTCGGCTGCCGATTATTTTCTGCGGATCTGGAGAAAATCAAAGCCAATAAGATCACCGCCATTCTTGATGTGACCGCCGAATTTGATGGCTTAGATTGGTCGCAGTTTGAAGATCATATCGAGTATTTGAACATTCCCATCCTCGACCATAGCGTGCCGACCAGTGCCCAGCTCAATCAAGCCGTTAACTGGTTGCATCGCCAAGTGCGCGCCAATAAACAGGTGCTGATCCACTGTGCTATGGGGCGCGGCCGCTCAGTACTGGTACTCGCCGCCTATTTAGTCTGTAAAGATAAACAGCGCAACTTCGCCGAAGTATTGCAGCAGATAAAGCAAGTCCGCAAAACCGCGGGCTTAAACAAATGGCAATTACGCGCCCTTGAACACATGCTCAAGCAAGGCAAAATCAACATCCATAAAGTGGCGTGGATTATCGCCAATCCTGTCTCTGGTGGCGGAAAATGGCAACAATATGGTGAGCAAATCCAAGACGAACTAAAAGCCTATTTTGAGCTAACGTTAAAACTCACCAGCGAAAATATCAGCGCAAACACCTTCGCCAAAAAAGCCCGCAGTAGCGGCGCAGATATCATTATTGCCTGTGGCGGCGATGGCACAGTGACAGAGGTGGCATCGGAAATAGTGAACACCGACATCGCCTTAGGGATCATTCCCTTAGGCACCACTAACGCCCTCAGCCATGCGCTATTTGGTTTAAGCAGTAAGCTCATTCCTGTCTCTCAGGCGCTGGACAATATTATCCAAAGGCATTACCAAGCCATAGATACGGCTCGTTGTAATGAACAACTAGTCTTGTTACTTGTGGGGATTGGCTTTGAACAGCAGATGATTGAATCAGCCAACCGTGAACGTAAAAATGCCCTCGGCCAGTTTGCCTACCTCGATGGTTTATGGCGCGCCGTCAATGCCGATGTCACTTTAACCATACAGCTCAGCTTAGATGATGCCGAGCCCACAACATTGACCACCCATAGCCTCATTGTTGCCAATGCCGCCCCGTTTACCAGCGTATTAGCACAGGGCGATGGCGAGCCAAACATGACAGATGGCCTGCTCGATATTACCTGGCTAGATGCCGGCAGTGAGCCGACAGACAAGCTCCTTAGCCTAGCAGAATTAGCCATTGCTGGATGGGTAAAGGAAGGCAATAAAGACACGCATTCAAAGCGACCTGGTACGCCATCTAGCGCGACCAAGGTCCACCACGCCCATGCGAAAAAAGTGAACATTAGCAGTCAGCCCAAGTGTAAATATGTGATTGATGGCGAAATCTTTGAACCCGCGGATCTCACCATTGAAGTCCAACCCGCATCCCTTAAGGTATTTGTGCCTTATCAAGAATCGACTGAAAATGCTATCGACCCAAAAATCATATAAATGACACTATCGCGATGTTTATTAAGATAAAAACAACAAGCGCAATAAGCACTCGCATAAAATTAAATTCACTCACTTTGGGGTGGGATTTTTGAGGACTATTGCTAAAATCCTGAAACTTACAGCCTATCGCTTGCGCGCATTGCTGCAAAACTTGCTGTAATTCCTGCTTGTCAGTGCTGTTAGCCAATTTCAGTTGACTCCCTTTAGGCTGCTGCACTTGTAAATAAGCGAGATAGTGATCTACCGTATCTTCCGCTTGGCGGTTACGGTCGAGCTGGTGCCAATGGGTTGTTTGTAGCAGATAGAGTTGCACAGCATTAATATCTGAAAAGGCATAGGCGCGCCAACGCCACAATCCAGGCAACTTCCCATTGAAGACACCTTTACCGAGCCACAATTGCTGTCGCTCGGTATCTAACCAAGATTGTTGCCGAACTAACGCTAGCGGCAGTACAGGGAACAACAGAAAAAATGCCACCCAACCAAGCACAAGCCGTAACACGGGCTCGGGTTGTAACCAGGCCGCCCTCGCACAAAGCAATCCAAGCACTAACAAGGCAATGGCAAAAAACCACAGTATAGGTCGGTACTGGGTACTCAACGCCTTGAGATAAAGCGCACTCTTAGGAGGTTGATTAAGTGTCACTGAACTTGTTCCTTGTTCCTTGTTCCTTGTTCCTTGTTCCTTGTTCCAAAAATTATCTCACCATCCCAAATTGACCTGTGCTAGTAACAATATGAGGCATTGATAGTTTACACAATCAACACCTAACTTATTTTTAGATCCTTTCGAGTTAAACCAACGACTGACATCAATGGAAATAACCGTTGCGATATCGCTCATAGTGTAACGAAAAGCTGCAACTTTGCAGTTGCAGCTAAGGTGTTATTGACCCGCAGCGGTATCCTCACCGGTCCAGAGTCGCATGATGCGATAAGGTGGTTTGGCTGTTTCAGCTTCGCCATTAAAGGCTTTTGCTTTATGCAATTGATTCACTGAAATATATAACCAGCCCGTTTCACCAAATTGCACACTATCGGGAAAATCCAGCAATGGAGAACTGACCGCTGTTGATAGCGTACCTTTGTTATCTAACATAGATATGGCATTGTGGTTCAAATTGGTGAAGTAATGATTACCTTGTTTGGACGTTGCAGCGCCATCTGACACTGGCTTAGCTCCGACTAATTTTACAGTCGCGATAATTTTATCATTATTGCCTGTTTGTAAAGCCGCAGTCGATAACTGATACCAGTGAGTGCCATTCATTGCACCATAATAGAGTGTGCTTCCATCGGCAGATAAACTGATGGGATTGACCGCGACACTAGCAACCTTGCCATTAAACAATGTTGTTTTGTTATCTATGTTCATTACTGCATCCGCTTCGGCCTGCAGCGAACTATGACCTGAAAAACGTACGGTATGACCATCGTCGATACGCACTGCTAAGAGGCCTGGGTTGGCGATATCGGCTAAATAAATCCAGCCTTTTTGTGAATCGACAACCAGATCCTGCATAAAGCTGCCTTTGGGCGCGAGTGCTTGTGGTAGGACAATTTGTTTATATAGACTGCCATCCTTAATGTTGAATCCCCAAATCCTCGTCTGACCTAATTCTAACCCCATATCTGCGGTCCAGAGGTGTCCAGCTTTGTCCTGAGCAATCCCTAATAAGGTATCAAATTGAGTCATATTGGCAGTCGAAGCTTTTTGCAAATCCATTGAAGGCCAAGCTTTGTAAGCATTGGTTTCACGATTAACTTCAATCAGTTGTAAACCTGACGGCGTATCAAGTGGATGTACCGTGGCAAAAATCCGACCTTGTGCAGTGACGCTGACATTGCCAGGTCGTATTGGCAATTCAGCGACTGTTTCAAGACTTCCTACCGCTGGGGTAGCGTTTACAAAACTACTGGCAGTCAAAGAAAGCCATAATGCTGTAGTAAATAAGTGTTTCATATTCTATCTCCGCTTTTCTGTTTAAGGGCTGTAGAATAGGAGTTATTATTTACAAAAAAAATAGTGCAAAAATCGGTTCTGTTTCAATATTAATTTGATAATCAGCACTATTCCGCCGTCGGCTCACCCGCTTCGACTTGTTGCTCGTACTTGCTGAGCTTGTTGTAGAGGGTTTTTACACTGATCCCCAGTTGCTCGGCAGTGTCGGTTTTATTGCCTTGAGTGGTTTCTAATGCTTGATAAATGGCGATTTTTTCTAAGTCTTCTAAACGCATGCCCTGCGGAATAACCACTTGGTCATCGGCAGATGCCCCCATTTCACTCGCCTGTGGCAGTTGTAAGTGACTGGGTAAAATCTCTTGATCTGCCAAAATATAGGCTCGCTCAATGGCATGTTTTAATTCACGCACATTCCCTGGCCAAGGATATGCCGCAATCATCTGCGCACTGTCTTCAGCGAGGCTTTTATTCTGCTTTTCGGCCACATTACGATAGGCAAGAAAATGCTGCGCTAGCCCGAGAATATCATCGCCACGTTCCCTTAATGGCGGAACGCGGATAGGGAACTGGGCCAAACGGAAATACAAATCTTCGCGAAATTGCCCAGCCTCAATCGCCACTATGGGATCACGATTAGTTGCCGCCACAATCCGCACATTGGCATGCTGCACTTTGGCACCGCCAACGGGACGATATTCGCTATTTTCAAGCACTCTGAGTAACTTCACTTGATGCTCAATCGGCATTTCGGTGACTTCATCAAGAAATAAGGTTCCACCTTCTGCCTGCTCAAATACGCCTTTGTGATCGCGATTCGCACCAGTGAAAGCGCCTTTGACATGACCAAACAGCTCACTATCGACCAACTCAGGGCTTAATGCACCGCAGTTAATTGCAATAAAAGGCTCGTTCAATCTCGGGCTGGCAAGATGTATGGTATTGGCAACGAGCTCTTTCCCTGCGCCACTCTCACCAATAATCAGCACATTACTGTCGGTCGCAGAAACGCGACGTATCGTACGATACAGCTTGTGCATAGCTGCAGAGGAACCGACAAGCAAACCATATTGGTCTAGCTCGCTGGAAAAAGGCCGAGGCCGGATTGGTGATGAGACTAAATACTGGGCAAAATCGGCGAAGATGTCACTGATCAACGTCATATCGTAGGGTTTACGAAAATGATAACAGGCAAAATTCGACATTAACTGATCAAGATTGGGGTTCGGCTGACCATCGGAGAGAAAAATAAACTCGATATTAGACAAGGCCGTATTGTCCAGCAGCCCAAGATAATCCTCACGGCTAAGGCTAGACAGCTCAATGATGGCAACATCAATGTGGTTCGCCTCAAGCTGCTCTATCCAAGGTAAATCATCGACACTGCGTAGCTTATTAAAGTCGGCTGCGCCGGCGAGTTCAATGATAGCTTGCTCGGCGTTTACATCCTGCAGGTGATAAAAAAGTGTCAATCGAGCCATGCTATCCCACTCCCTGTGTATGAAGGGCTACTGTATGTCAGTCGTGAAATTTTAACAACAGCAACGGTAATAGTTGCCGATATTCTAAGAGGATGGCGCAAGTAACCGAGAATATCAGCCTAAAAATCAGCCTGTTAACATACCATTAAAAATGAGAACAAAATATGCATGGTAGCTGAACGAAACGCAATTAGTTAAGCCAAACCGTTAAACAGGACTGTGCCGAACACTGGCATTTGGAGGCATTCATGAAGTCTAATGTTGTGCAACATCAGACTGATATCCGCGCCGATATCAGTTTGATTGATGAAATAATAAAGCTCAATCAAGAAGGGCTAACATTCTACAATCAGGCAATGACGTACGTCGAAGACTATAACCTTAAGCGTATTTTTTCGACCAAAGCGAATATCCACCAACGAATGTTGACGCGTTTTGAACAGCTGCGCCCTCTAACTGGTGAGCCTATTCATGGTCTAAGTCATGCAATACCAGTGACTTATACTCAAGTGACCAAATTGCTGCAACAATGCCATATGGCACAAGCGATGGCCGCACTTGTCGCCATTGAACAACAAGTGTTAATCCAGATGAAACAAGCGGTAAGGCAAGCACATCAGCCACAGCTTGCCAATCAGCTCGCAGAAGGTGCCGCTTGGTTGCAAATCAGTTGCGATGGTATGAGTTCACTCAACCCCAGTTAATCCTTGTAGCTGTTAGCATCAGTGCACATCAATATGATGTCTCTGTACTAATACGGCTTGCTACTGCATACGCGAAACCTTACACACTCAACCGCACTTATTCGTGCGGTTTTTTTATGCTCTAAAGATGGCTTTGCTTACCAGCAAAAATTACATTTTGTCGGTAAAAAAGACCGACTTAGGGGAAATCGCTGAGACATGAAAATATCGAAACTATCAACTAGAAGCATTAAATTCAATAACTTAATAAAACTGGCACGATTCACGCATTATCTAACATCGAGAAAACAACGGAGGATATGATTATGAAAACCACAACAGCATCAGTACTAGCGACCTTACTTGTCGGTTCAATCAGTTTAAATGTCGCAGCGGCTCAAGATTGGAAGGACGGGGCAAAGGATGCGTGGATCGATGGTAAAGCTGAAACCACTTTACTGCTCAACACTAACCTCAATTCCTTTGACATTATCACCGATGTGAAAGACGGAAACGTCACATTAACAGGTAAAGTGGAAAGCAGTGTTGATAAAGCCCTCGCCTCTGAACTGATCAAAAGTTTAGACGGGGTAAAAGATGTCGATAACCAACTCACTGTAATGAATGAGAAAGAAGGCACCAGTGACGTTGTCGCGTCGTTGACCGATTCTAAGGTTGCCACAGTCGTCAAAACCCGTTTACTGTTTTCAACCGATGTTTCTGGCACCCAGATTAATGTGGATGTCGCCAATGGTATCGTCACCTTAAAAGGTGAAGTTGCTAGCGATGCCGAACGTCAGTTAGCGCTGAAAATTGCTGAGAATACCGACGACGTGAAAAAGGTTGTCGATAAAATCAAAGTCGTAAAAAACATGTCTTAATGCAAGCAGTTAGTCTTGACTCAACAATTTGACCTAATTGGTTATAAAAGTTAGTTATAACAAAGCATTACAAAAAACCAGCCTAGGCTGGTTTTTTTATGTCTATTATCAGATTTAACCAAGCTAGGTTTTCTATCTCGACTAAGGAAGACTAAATTGCGAAAACAAAAATCGAAGTGGGAAAATAAAAGCTGCGCTAAAATGTGGGCTCAGCGCTGGCTTCAAAGCCAAACTGGAACTCATAAAAATGCTGACCATTTTCGATACTGATGGCCATAGTGCCCGTTAAGCCCTGCAACTCGCCCACGCCAGAATGGGGAACCACTTCTAAGATCAAACGGTTTTGCCCATCGGTCATAATGCCAAAATGTTGCAGCACGAAACTGCCCTGCTTACCGCATACATTGCCAACCACTTGTTCAATCGCCACATAGCCAGCCGAGCCTTTGACTGACGTCATCGCACTGAGCATTTCACCTTGACTGCGGCCCTCAAGCTCACCATAAAAGGTTTTATCTAAGCCCATACGCCCTAACGTCACGCCGCCAACCCCAGTCGCATAGGTGCTATCTGGGGTGAGCTTAACATCAAATTTCCCCGTAATTTTACTAACTTGCATGACACTCTCCTTGTCAAAACGTTATGCCAAGTCTATCTACCCGAGATTGCTTGCCGCTGCGGCAAGCATGATTCACGGAACGAAAAATAACTTAGCACAAGCCTGCGCAGATCCATAATCGCATTTACACACTTCCCTTACACACTTCCCTTACACACGCCCCTTGCACACGCCAACTGACTACTGAGTTAAGTGACTGATGCCAGTTTCACTCACTGCCACTTCTGTGGTTTTGACGATTTCAGGGCTTTCAGACATAGGTTGGTCAGGCGCTCTATCGCGATAAGTCACGGCAATTTTGAATGGAGCTTCGAAGGGATAAACAGGTTCAATACTGTCCACCTCAATGCGATCGCCCAGCACGACGCTGCCTAAATGCTTCAAATTATTGTGTTCAAAATCGAGGCTAAACAAACCAAGATACCAAAATACCCCCGAACCTTGGGTCGTCACAATAAACGGCGCCACAAAGGGCATAGTCTGCAGTTTAGGATCATCTTGAATGGGCGCGTTACTCTGGGTATCGGGCTCTAAAGCGGGATCGAAATTTAACGGGGTAATGCGTAAATAATCCAGTAATGCTCGGCCTTTTACGTCACCGTCTTGATAATCCCCCATTGCAAATTCTGTTTGCTTGATCTTAATAAAATGGGTCAAGGCAACCGATTTACCGCCCTCTGGTAGGGTAATTTCAAACGGGTTAGCGGTATTTAAGCTAAAGAGTTTAAGCATCACTTCCGATGCATTCGCCACCGGTTTAACCTCAAGTGGTGTCACCACTTCGACCTCATTGGCCTGTGCCTGCGCTTTTTCCTGTGCCATAGCCTCGTCGTATTGCATAACTTGGCCATCTTCCATCACCATATAAATATCATCATTGGTCATGTTGAAACGGTAAATACCCGCGGCAAGTATGGCGAATATCACTAAGGTGCCCGCTAGGGTTAACTTTACAAACGTACTCATTTTCTCTCCCCAATCGCGCGCTTTGTGCGCTGCTTTTCTAACACTGATCAACTTCAAATCAATGTCGGAGCAGTATTACAGATACTGAGTTAAAGCGGAGTGGGTAAAGTGTAAAAAAGTGACGCTATTTTGAAATTTGTCAGGCTAAGTTCAGCAACATGTCCTTTACTCGGTGAATATTATGGGCCGAGTAAATACTCAGCCCAACACTTAGCTACTTCTCGTTTTTCCACAAGGCTGGGGTTTGACTCGGTTGCCAATTACTTTGGGAGAAATGGGCTTGCACTAAGGAATAGATTTTATCTTGATACGAGACAAAATCAGGCTGCTGATAATCATGCTGATCCTGCCAAGCAGGGGCATAGTTATCTAGCGTGTCGAAACGGTATCCTTGGCGCTGCGCCTCTTCCACGAAGCGTTTAATTTTAGGCAAATTGATGGTCGCCCCTTGACCACGATGGGCATTCTCAAACAGGAAGTCGTGGGTCAAGATCACCACTTTACCGTCGTGCAAACCATCGCTGCAGTCTAAGTTCTGCGTGCGACTGTTGAGAGGGTTCATTGTGGTGCCCGCACAGGTGTTGATCACTTGATTGATTTTATCCACCAGCTCAAGCCCATCGGCCATAGATTCGGCTGGAAAAGCCACGCCCCAATCCTCTGGGCCCCAATCAAAGTCCCAACCAAATATTTTATAGTCACTCTCGGCGAGCATGTTTTGAATTTGCACCGCAACTTGCGAACTGTTGGTAGAGGTTTCAGCGGTACAAGCAAAAGCGGGGTCCCAAGGCGGCACAGTATCAGAGGTGGCACACAAGCCGTCGCCTTTGAGTTTACTGCTCACTCGCCAGCCATTGGTATAGGGCAAACGCGCCAACTTAGTCATCTTGTTGTTGGGATAACTGGCGGCATTAGGGATAAGTTCAACCACTTTGGCGGTGTTCGTCACAAAATAGGTAAAGTCGGTAGCCGCATCTTGATAGGATTTAACTGGCCAGAGGCCCACTTGATTGCAATAAACCGCCCCCGATTGCACACCATCGGTGCAGTTATGCAGCATATGATCGTAACTGTGGTTTGCCAGAATATGACCATCGTCTAGCAAACGTTGTAGGGCGACAGCCGCCAACGCTTCGTTTTCATCCCCTTCGCCATACATATGAAATGCATTGATAAAGAAGGTCGCCTTGATATTGGCATCCTTTAGCGCATCCAATACCCCTAAAGTCGCGTCAATTGGACCATCATCAAAGGTGAGGTAAATGGTTTTATCGCTGGCGTGGGCAAGACTTACGCTCGCTAAACAGAGTCCAACTGCGGCGGCTATCGATTTCAGTTTCATGATCTCATCCTATAGATAATGTTTGAGGCTAATGATTAAAAAGCAATGAGTTAACGCCCATGTATCTCAATTCGCACACAGTGGCGGCACTCATTCGCTCGGCATCTCTATAGTGAGTAATCTAGCCAGCGTTAGTTATACCATCCTAGCAACAAGCCATACTTTTCTACGCTAAGTCGTTAAATCGTTAAATCGTTAAATCGTCCATCAGCATTCAAGTTGAAATCACCGCCGCCCTCGCGTTAAACACAATAGAAAAATACCAATCCTAGTGTGAAAAGTACCGCATCAACAATTCGATAACAGGTAAGTTAACTGGAGAAAAAAACAACACTAAAGCACTACAGGGACGCTATAACATGTCAGAAGGTCAACTATTTAAGAGCTCTTTGCTCGCATTGTGTATCGCTAACGCCTTATTCGGGATGAGTTCAACCGCAGTCGCGGCGGAGCAACAAGAGGCAACGGCAGAAAATATGGAGGTAATCCAAGTACGCGGCATACGTCGCTCGATTGAAGCCTCATTGAATACCAAACGCTTCGCCGACTCCACGGTCGATGCCATCACCTCGGAAGACATAGGTAAGTTTCCCGATAAAAACATCGGTGATGCGCTGCAGCGAATTTCTGGGGTCACGGTCGATAGGCAATACGGCGAAGTAAGCGGCGTTACTATTCGCGGTACAGCGCCAGAGCAGAGCCGTATTTTGCTTAACGGTCAAACCGTTGCCAGCACTTCTTGGTATGACTTGGGTCCTGCCACTCGTACCTTCAATATGGAATTGTTGTCGGCTGAGCAAGTGAACGCCGTTGAAGTGCATAAAACCCCGACTGCCAGACTTGAAGAAGGTGCGCTGGGCGGTACTGTCGATCTCAAAACCCGCAAGCCCTTAGATCTCGATGCCCACACCTATCAAGTCGCTGGCGAACTGAGCCAAAGCAGCCTGTACGATGAAACAGACCCGAGTGGCTCTTTCCTCGGAAGCTGGAAAAATGACGATGAAAAGTTCGGCATTTTAGGCGCCTATTCAGTAGAAAAAATTACCAGCGGCCGCCAAGTGCTGGAATCTCTCAGTGGTTATTATGAATACTTCGCCGCCGATCCCGCGCAAAATCAAGAATCTACCGTTGGCGCTTGGGGCATTGGCTCGCAGGCCTTTAGAGCCGAACGTGAACGGACCAGCGCCCAAGTCACACTGCAATTTGCGCCAACTGACAATACCGAGTTCACCTTAGATTACTTTAATTTTGAACTCGATATCCCCCACGTAAACCATAACTTCTTAACCGTTGGCGCGCGCGGTTCAGGCTCCACCAACGTAGTGAATAACGCCCAAGGCGGCACAGCGTCGGCAACGATTCTGCCGGCGTATGCGTCGATTATTTATAACCCTGTGGTGCGCCACGCGGTCAATATGAAATCTGACGTACTCAACTTAACCGGAAAATACGTCGGAGACAGTTTTACGGTGAGTGGCGTCATTGGCCAATCAACCTCAGATGGTGGCACCCAAGGCGGTTCATCTTCTTGGTGGATCCCAGCGACAGATCAAGGCGGTAAAATTGGCGATCCCGCCTTCCCTAACGGTCAAGGCAGTGTCGATGGTGGCTTTAGTTACGACGCCACGGGTCCCTACCAAGTGGTGCTGACGAGTTTAGATGCTAACGATGCCAGCCAATTCAAGCACGCCCAAGAGGCGAACTACGAAACCACAGTGCAAGATCATAAAGTGACCTACGCACAGACCGATTTCGAATATCAACTCGACCATGATTTTATTAACAAAATTGCGGTCGGGATTAAATACAACACCAGTGATTTCGAGCGTAATGCCTTCAACCGTAACCCCGCAGAAATCCTAGGTTTCGTGCCCAATGGCAACCTCGCTAACTGGAGCGATGGCGTGCTGTCTGGGCTACATTCCCAGAGCGGCGGCAATGTACTCGACTCCTATGCCAAGTTAGATGAAGACAAATGGTGGGCCTTTATCAGCGAGAAATACGCCAATGGCGAGTTAGTGGAAGTCGCCGATCTCGGTAACACCTTCACTGTCGAAGAGGATATGTTGGCCCTGTACGCCCAAGCGGATTTCAGCGGCGAATTCTACCGTGGTAACTTTGGCGTGCGTTATGTTAACACTGACCAAACCTCAACCGGTTTTGCCGATGGCAAGCCCTACAATGAATCCGTCAATTATGATAATTGGCTACCGAGCATCAACGTCGCCTTCGATCTGCAAGAAGATTTAATCCTACGTGCTTCGGCCTCTTCCGTGATGGCACGTAACAACTACAGCGATCTCAAACCTGGTTTAGCCATAGCGAAAAACTTTGGTACTGCGACCGGCGGTAATCCAAATTTGAAACCCTATAAGGCGAACCAAGCCGACCTTGGCATCGAATGGTACTTCACTGAATCTTCTATGTTGTCGGCGGCCTTGTTCTACAAAGATATTGATAACGTAGTGTTTGTCACTGAGTCGACGCAGTACATTGAAGGTTGCGGCGCGTCAGAATCCGAGTGGGATAAATGCCGAGTTACAGCCCCTGCCAACGGCGGTAGCGGCTCAGTGACTGGGCTTGAAATCCAGTTGCAACATAACTTTGAAAGCGGTTTTGGCTTCTTGACCAACTACACCTATGTTGACAGTAAGAGCACTCGCCCCGATGGCACTGAACAAATGATTGAAGGCGTGTCAGAAAACTCCTTCAACGGCTCACTCTTCTACGAAGATGATCTATTCAGCGCCCGTATCGCCTATAACTGGCGTTCAGAATACTTAGGCGTGGGTAACATTCAAAACGTGTTAAACGACAGCTATCAGCAAGTCGATGCCTCGATTATTTGGCATGCGATGGAGAACTTAGATGTTTCACTCGAAGGGGTAAACCTAACCAATGAAGTGGTGCAATCCTATGATGTTAAATATGGATTGACCCAAAACACCATCGAATTTGGTTCACGTTATTTCGTCGGTGCCAGCTACAAATTTTAAACTTGAGTCACACTATAGCCGACCTTAGGGTCGGCTTTTTGCGTTGATAATACAGCGGGGATAAGCCATGAAAGTGAAACAAGCAATCAGAAAAATCATTATCTTAGGTGGCGGCACCGCAGGCTGGATGGCAGCGGCCGCCCTCGCGAATAACCCCGTATTTGCCGCCATTGAACTCTGTTTAGTGGAATCGGACAACATAGGCAATATCGGCGTTGGCGAAGGCTCGACGCCACACTTAAAACGCTTTATGGACAACTTAGGCATCAGCGAAAAAGATTGGATGGAACGATGCCACGCCAGCTATAAAACCGGCATCGACTTTATCAATTGGAATGGTGACGGCCAGCAATACTTCCACCCTTTCTATTTTCAAATGGATGTAAAACCCGCTGAAGTTTTCTTTATCAACGCCAATGCAAGACGCCGAGGGCATGGCAATGCCGTTAAACCCGATGCGTTTTTCTCCAGCGGTGTATTGGCCAAACACAATCTCAGCCCAAGGCCGAATAAAGCAATGCCCTACATCAACGAATACGGCTATCACTTCGATGCGACTGAGCTGGCCAACTACTTAAAAGATTATGCCTGCCAGCGCGGCGTACGGCAGATCATTGCTGATGTGGTTGAGGTGTCAACCTCCCCAAACCAGCAGATTGAGACGCTGATCCTAGCAAATGGTGAACGACTGAGCGCCGACTTTTTCATCGATGCCAGCGGCTTTAGCGCCAAGTTAATTCATAAAGCCCTAGGCGTGCCCTTTCAATCCTTCGCAGATGAGTTGCTCAACGACAGCGCCGTTACTGTACCTGTATTAATGGAGCCCATTCAGACTCAAGCACAGCAGGCAAAGTACCATACCCGCGCCACGGCGCTCAGTGCGGGCTGGCTATGGCAAATCCCCCTCACCCACAGGCTTGGCAATGGCTATGTTTATAGCAGTCGCCACCTCAGTGCCAATGCCGCGGCTAAGGAATTGTTGCACAGTGTAAATTTACCCGAGTCGACCCAAGTGCGTTTTCTCAAGCTGCGGGTCGGCGTCAGTGACAAGGCTTGGCACAACAATGTGCTGGCGATTGGGCTTGCACAAAGTTTTATCGAGCCGCTCGAAGCCACATCCATCATGATGACCCAGTTCACCCTTGAAAGATTTATGTCATTATTCGAGCGTTATCAATTAAATAAGCAGGCAGAAACCTTAAGTCGACAAACATTAAATCAAGCAGTAATGCAGTTAGTGCTCGGCATAAAGGATTACATTCAGGCCCATTATGTCACCAGTCAGCGCAGCGAACCTTATTGGGTGGCAGCGAGAAAAGTCGCCATTTCCCAAAGGCTGACGCAACTATTAAAAGCTTGGTATCAAGGGGAAGACTTTGATTTACTGCTTTACCAATACGATCAGCAACTCGCCTACTTTCGCCCCTCTTGGTATGCGCTGTTAGCGGGAATGGATTACCACGACCCCAAACTCAAGCGCCCATTTGAGCCGATTTCAGCGGACATTACGGCGCAGGCAATAAGCTATTGCCAAACCTTAGTGGAGCAGTATTTTCAGCCTAAGCATTCGTGATAGTAAGGGTTAAATCGCCCTTTGTTTACTGCTAAAGCGCTGACGAAAGCGACTCGGCGTGACGCCTTTAAATTGAATAAAGCGTCGATTGAAATTAGATAAATTATTGAAACCACACTGATCGCTGATGGTTGAAATCGGGCTCTGGTTCGAGAGTAATAACTTGCACGCCTTAGCGATCCTGAGTTGGTTGATAAACTCAGTTAAGGTTTTCTCGGTGCGTTTTTTAAAGAAGCGATGGAAATGATTGGTGCTCATGTGCGCCAACTTTGCCAAGTCCTGTGCCGACAAGGCCTGAGTGTAATTGTCATAGATATGCTCGATCACTTTATCGAGCTTTTTCACGGTAAAGTCGAGCTTACTGCCGTGGGTGAACAAGGTGCTCGACAAGAGTTCTTGCTGACTATCCTGTTGTAATAACGCTAATAATTCCAATAACAAAATATAGCGTTTAAAGGGATTAGCCGTCTCCATCGCGATAAACACGCTATGCGCCTTGCGCGCCGTTTCCTCACTAAACAACACGCCCCGTTTGGCATGGGTCAACAGCGAATGCAAGGATGCTAACTCGCGCTGCTCATTCACAATTTGGTGCAGCCAGGCTGCGGGAATTTGCGCCACATACACGACTTCCTTCACTCGACTTTTCGAAGCGGAGCCCATCAAAACGGGCTCTTTCAAACCGACCGCAGTTGAAGTGCCGCCTTTCAAACCGTCATCCTTTGAAACCTCGTCAGTTAAAACATCAAGGTTAGCCTCGGATTGCCAGCCGTGGGGCATGTCTGGGCCGATGATCACTAAATCATAATCGCCATAGCGGGCAATATGATCGCCCACATAACGCATGCCATAACTGTTGAGGGTTAAGCAGATTTCGTACTCGGGGTGATAATGCCAGTTGAGATCCATGTGGTTCCATTCATAGCGAAAGTAACGCCAAGAGCTGTTTTCATCGGGGATCACTTTTTCACACAGAGGTTTCATCCATTAAACTCCAGTTACTCATTCCTTTACCTTAGCTTCAATCAGCCCTTACACATCAACGCCATTTACTCAAGCTAGCCGTTATTCCATCCTGTTAAATTATTCAATTACTTAGACCTTATTTTTAATGCCAGCTTTGACCTATCAGCTCGGCGAAATCGCTGTGCCTCGCGCACTATTGTCTATAGCAAGTCAGCCCTACAGTGATACTCAACTCCGTTACTCTAATACTATTCTATCCAATGTTAATTAAAGGTAACTATTTTACAAGCAAACACTTTATCAGCAGATACTAAAACACGGTTTTACCTATGCCTATCCGCAGCAGCTATCTGCAACTCGTATCTATCGCCAGTATCTATCGCCAGTATTTACAAGTATCTACAGCCCGTATTAACTGCACCTGATGTAAATCAGCTAAATCAGCGCGAACAGGATTTACATATGTGAGAAAAGTATCGACAGAGGCACTATTCGTATCACCGCCATAGCGAGTGTCAGTCCACAATGAATTTCACTTAATTCAATTGGCTAAGCACATGAAACACAAACCCATCATTCTGTTTGTCCTCTGCACTTTCTTTGTGATTTCCTTGATGACCAACAGTATGGGGCCGATTTTCCCTGCGTTAATTGACAGTTATGCTATCGGCCTGACGTTGGCGGGGTTATTTCCCTTTGCGTTTTTTATCGCCTACGGGGTGACATCGATTCCTGCGGGGATTTTGGTGGACAAGTACGGTGAAAAACGGGTGATCATCTTAGCCTTTAGCCTCGCGTTTATCGGCGCCGTCACTTTTGTGTGTCTCCCTACCTTTAGCATCGCCATGTTTAGCCTGTTTTGTATCGGCACTGGCATGAGTTTATTGCAGGTAGCAGTGAATCCCTTACTGCGCCAAGCCGCGGGGCCTGAGCACTTTGCCTTTTTCTCCGTACTGGCCCAACTCGCCTTTGGCGGCGCCGCAACCTTAGCGCCGCTGGTGTACCAG
Organism: Shewanella septentrionalis; assembly: GCF_025370265.1. Taxonomy (NCBI): domain Bacteria; kingdom Pseudomonadati; phylum Pseudomonadota; class Gammaproteobacteria; order Alteromonadales; family Shewanellaceae; genus Shewanella; species Shewanella septentrionalis. The sequence continues at coordinate 144,552 of NZ_JAMTCC010000008.1, forward strand.
CATTTTGTCGCCTTAAATCAAGCAAGTGCAGCATCCGCAAACTATGTGCAGCAGCTATTGCCCGAAAACATGAGTTGGCTCGCCATGTACTGGTTATTTACCGTGGTCGCGCTCGCCATGGTGCTCTTTGCCAGCCTAGTGAAGATGCCCAAAGTGGATAAATTGGCGGATGAGTCGGCGGGTGCTCTGGAGACCCATTTACGCCTTTTCAAAGATAAAACCGTTTTGAAATTCTTCTTCGCTATCGCCGCCTACGTTGCACTTGAGCAAGGGCTTGCTAATAGTATCTCAGTCTTTTTGTCGCAATATCATGGCCTTGATACCTTAAGTGTCGGCGCCAATGTGGTTAGCGATTTTTGGTTTTACATGACGCTCGGCTGCCTACTCGGTTTGCTGCTACTTAAGCTTATCGACAGTCAGATCTTGCTGCTCAGTTTTTCCCTTAGTTCACTGGTTTGTTTTCTGGTGGCGATTTGGGGACCGAGCCAACTAGCATTAATTTGTTTCCCATTGGTTGGCTTTTTCATTTCTATCATGTGGTCGGTGATCTTCTCGCTGGCGCTCAATTCTCGCGCCCAAGATCATGGATCATTCGCTGGCATTCTCTGCACTGGCATTATCGGCGGCGCGTTTATCTCGCCGATCATTGGTGTTATCAGTGAGCTGTCCGGCGAGTTACGGTTCGGGATGTTAGTGCTGTTAATCCCTATAGCTTACATAGGTTATGTCGCGCTAACGGCTCGCCCCTTAATTAAAAACACCACCCTATTTTCAACAAAAGCGGCATCAAAGAATGACGAGCCGATGGCGACAACCAACACGAGAGGCAATAAGCTATTATGAGCGTCCTATGTTTAGACCTTGGGGGAACTAAACTGATGTTGGCACAGGTGGAAGGTAAAACCTTACTCGACACTTGGCGGTATCCCGTTCCCGCCGATGGCAATTTCGAACAGTTACTCGATTTCCTCGTGACCTGTATCCACAGCCACCTCACGCCTGAAACCTATGGTATTTCCATCGGGATACCCGGCATGGTGGATATGCACAGCGGCACTTTACTCGAAGTGCTCAACATCCCTGCGTTGACGGCAACGCAGTTAGCCCAGCAACTTAAAAATACCTTTGAAATGGATGTTGTTGTGAATAACGACGCTAACCTCTTTGCCCTTGGCGAAGCTGTGCTCAATCGCAATCAAGACATGCTCGGGATTACCTTAGGCACAGGCGTGGGCGCTGGGGTGATTTTTAATGGTCAGTTGTATTCGGGTAAACATTGCGCCGCAGGAGAAATCGGCAGCTTGAGTTATCGCGATGGCATAATTGAGCACTACTGCTCGGGGCAATACTTCACCACTCACCATCACATGAGTGGCGAACATTTGTATCAAAAAGCCTGTGAAGGTGACAGCCAAGCGCTGCAAGCCTTCGCCCATTTTGGTGAACACTTGGCGCACATGATCGCCCAAACCTTACTGGTATACGATCCTAAAGATATCGTCCTTGGCGGCTCAGTCAGCCAAAGCTTTCCCTTCTTTATTGAAGCGCTTAAACAGAAATTGCAAAGCTTAGTCTATGGCCCCCAACTGGCGGACTTGACGATTTCAGCCAGCCAACATCACAATGCGGCACTCATTGGCGCCGCGCAATGGTTTTTACAACAAAAGGGCTCAGTTAAGTGAAAGTACAAATAACACAGAAAGGGAAAATAAAGTGGCAGGGGATTAAGACGGCCTTAGTCAGCGGCATAATGGCCGTGCTTCCCTTGGGGCCAGTGCTTTCAATATTTATTATGCCATCGGTACAGGCCGCCAACGCCGTGCAGGAGGCAAATCATGTCGCCCTGAATCAATTGGCCGATAAGCTCCAATTAAATTATCATTTAACAGCCAGTTATCTTGAAACCTGTCCCGCTAAAGAAACCCAGTGCTATCGCTCCGCCATTGAGCTGACCTTGCCCACTCAGCTATCCAACGAAGAGTTAAATCATGGCGACTGGCAAATTTATTTCAGCCAATTATCGCCCGTTTATTTCGTCGATGCGGGTGACTTTAGCATTGAGCATATCAATGGCGATTTACACAAAATCACTCCTAAAGCCAGCTTTAAGGGCTTCGTCGCCAATCAAGTTTATCGTATTGAGTTTTATAGCCAAGGTAGCCAAATCACCCGTTCCGAGTTTATGCCAAACTTCTTTGTCGCTATGGGCGATAAAGCGCAGCTCATAAAGAGTACTCAAACCCAGCGCAATAAAGAGACGGGGTTGCCCGAGCAAGCCTACCTCGCGCCTTTTAATGCCGAGAAACAATTCTTTCTGGCAAAAAACGATGCAACCCCCTTTGCCGATGGTCAGTATTTAGCCGAGCAATATCAAGCCTTAGCCGCAGACAAGGCTCCTGACATTAGCGGCAAACTCATCCCCACGCCACTTCACAGCCAAAGCCTAGACTCAGCGCCCTTATCTATTGCTAAAGGTTATCGACTCACGGCTACGACTGTAGATTTTAAGGGCCGGCAGGCGGCGTTTGATTACCTCGATTCTTTAGGCTTTTCGGCCAAGGACAAAGGCACGCCGTTATTATTGCAACTCGATACTCAAGATCCAAACGTCGCCAGCACTGAGGCCCATGATAGTGAAATTAAAAGCAGCGAAGCCTATCGGTTAACCATAACGGCCGAGCAAATCAGTATTCGAGCGGGCAGTGAAGCGGGACTCTTCTACGGTCTACAAAGCCTCGCAGGGTTGATCAGTTTAAGTGACGATCAACTGGTCGCCATCGAGATCCAAGACCAGCCTCGCTACGCCTTTCGCGGCCTGCACATCGATTTAGCCCGTAACTTCCACTCGCTAGATTTTATTAAACGCATCATTCCACAGCTCGCCGCCTATAAAATCAATAAACTGCATTTGCACTTAGCCGACGACGAAGGCTGGCGTTTAGCCATACCCGGCTTACCCGAACTGACCGATGTGGGCGCAAAACGCTGTTTCGATTTAACCGAGCAAACCTGTTTATTGCCACAACTAGGCAGCGGAATTGCGGACGTTAATCCCGTCGATGGCTACTTAACCGTGGCACAATACCAAGAAATATTACAACTGGCTGATGCTCACCATATCGAAGTGATCCCCTCACTGGACATGCCAGGGCATTCCCGCGCCGCGATAAAATCCATGGAGGCGCGTTATCGCCATTATCTATCCAAGGGAGACAAAGCTAAGGCGGAGGAGTTTTTACTGACTGAATTTGCAGATAAAACCCAATATTCATCGCTTCAGTATTATCACGACAACACACTCAATGTGTGCTTGGCGAGCACCTATCACTTTATCGATACAGTGATTGATGAAGTCAAAAAAATGCACCAAGCCGTAGGCATTCCCTTAGTGCATTACCACATAGGCGCCGATGAAACCGCGGGCGCTTGGGTCGACTCTCCCGCGTGTATCACAATGAAAAAACAAAAAGCCGATGAGTTAACCGGACTGCACTCACTCAATGGTTACTTTATCGAACGCGTTGCTAACATGCTGGCAGATAAAGGGATTATTGCTGCTGGCTGGAATGATGGTATGGGTGAAGTGCGCCCCGAAAACATGCCCGCCCAAGTGCAATCTAACGCTTGGTCACTGATTTCAGACAACGGCCATCAAATCGCCCATAAGCAAGTCAATCTTGGCTGGAAGGTCGTGCTCTCAACGCCGGAAGTCACCTATTTTGATTTCCCCTATGCTAGCCATCCAGATGAGCGCGGCAATCATTGGGCCTCGAGGGCAATAGACAGTTTTAAGGTGTTTAGCTTTATGCCAGACAACCTGCCCGCCCACGCCGAGCGCTGGCGTAACACTTTTAATCAGCCCTTTACCTCAGATGATACTCAAAGCCAATTGCATGCTGGCCGCGGTTTTTATGGCTTGCAGGGGCATCTTTGGAGCGAAATGGTGCAATCGGATGAGCAAGCAGAATACATGCTATTCCCGCGCATGGTCGCCCTCGCAGAGCGGGCATGGCATAAGGCGCCATGGGAATTAGCCTATGATTATCAAGGTAAAATCTATAGTCAGCAAACTCAACATTTTGCCCGCCAACTCAATGACCAAGCCGAGCAAGTGCTCAAACAGGATTGGCAAACCTTTGCCGCGGTTTACGCCAATAAAGTGCAACCTAAGTTAGCAAAAGCGGGAGTTTTCTATCGCATAGCACCGCCTGGAATACGTGTTGAACATCAGCAGTTAGTGCTCAATAGCTTATATCCCAATGCCGAGTTGGAATACCAACTCGACTCAGGACCTTGGCTAAGCTACCGCCAAGCTTTCAAGCTTAATGATGTCAAACACATCCGCGCTAGAGTCAAAGATGGCGCACGTTACTCTCGCCCATCGACTTGGCAAAGCTCCCTCTAATCGTTCATCGCACAATGCCGGCCATCACATGTGATGGCCGACGTGTTAACGCCCAACTGATGCCGCTGATATTTGTTTTTTGAAACGCTCACGTTATCAATCTGAGATTACGACTTTATGCTTGAAGCTCTCTAAAAAGTTAATTAATTATTTAAAATCAAATTGCTACACGGCTACCTAACAGGGTTAATTTATTACACCTCTCTTAGGTTGAATAAATTTTGCCTTAGCAGTCACACACGCGATATCAGCCACATAAAGTGAGGCTTCCAATTGGTACATTCCCATACGCTGGCTCACGATTCGGCCGACAATTTTAATGGCATCTCCCACCTTTATTGGCGCAACAAAACGCACAGTCATTTCAGCAGTTAATGCTTTTATGCCCTGCATAAATAAACAATGTGTCATAGCGGCATCCACTAAGGAACTGGCAACGCCTCCATGTAGTAGGTTGTTATAGCCCTGAAGCTGGCGATTGACCTTATGATAACCCACAACCTGATCCTTACCGTCAGCAAAAAACTTACACTGCAACGACAAAGGGTTTTGAGTCGCGTCGCCACAGACAAGGCATTGGCTGTGGCTTTGTTTACAATTTTGATAATTGTTCACGCTGCACCTATTTATTGATGGATGTAAATGGTTTTAAAATCCATCTTTAATGCTGTTCTTCACTAAAAACGTGCATTAACCATTTGATAAGTTTTATAGCCACCACTGAGGTTGCGTACCTTAAAACCATGTTGCACTAACATCCGATAAGCGACATGCCCGCGCAGACCCACTTGGCAAAATACGAGCAGTTCTTTGTCTTTAGGAAGTTCATTGAGCCTGTCTCTCAGTACTGGCAACGGAATATTAATCGCACCAACAATGGCACCCACTGCCGTTAGCTCGCTCGGGTTGCGCACATCGATAATGACTTGTTCAGCCGTCAGATGATCTAGTTCCTGAGAATGGCAAATGGATTCATCACCTAATAAGACGTTTGCAGCCACCATGCCGGCTTGATTCACTACATCACGCGCCGAGCCAAAGGGTGGTGCATAAGTGAGTTCAAGATCGGCTAAATCATAAACTGTCATTCCTGCCCGTTGTGCTACTGCTAACACATCAATGCGTTTGTCGACGCCATCAATCCCAGCGGCTTGAGCCCCTAAAATACGGCCGTTATCAGGGCAAAACAACAGCTTTAGGGTAATGGGATGTGCTCTAGGGTAATAGCTGGCATGGCTAGCGGTGTGCACATAAATCTTTTCAAACGGAATAACTTGCCTTAGCAAACTCTTCTCGTTTAACCCCGTTGAGGCGATTGCCATATCAAACAATTTACAGATTGCAGTACCTTGGGTGGCGCGATACAGCTTATTGCCGCCAAGCATATTATCTGCGGCTAATCGACCTTGACGATTGGCGGGACCTGCGAGTGGAATAAGTATTGGATTACCTGTAACAAAATCATCAGTTTCAATCGCATCGCCTACGGCATAGATGTCCGGGTCAGAAGTGCGCATACTGGCGTCAACGTAAATTCCACCGAGCTTGCCTAAGGTTAAACCACATTCAGATGCTAAGCGGGTTTCAGGCTTAACACCTATGGCAAGGATCACTAAATCTGTAGCTAAGCTGCTGTTATCACTCAAATCTAAATGTAGATGGTAATGAGGAAACACTGGCGTATCGTAGTCATCGGTAATGTCGGATTCAGCCGGTTGATTAGGACGCTCATGAACTGCGGTCAATCCTGTTTTTAAACGTAAATCCACGCCATTATCGACTAATTTTTGATGTAGTATATTGGCCATTTCAACATCGACCGGCCCCATCACTTGGTCGGCAAGCTCTAGTAAACTCACCTCTAATCCTCGATGTCGTAGTGCTTCTGCCATCTCTAAACCAATAAAGCCACCACCGACGACAGTGGCATGCTTAGGTTTATGCAGCAGAAGGTTCGCTAACACCTTATCCATATCGGGAATATTTCGCAGGCTATGCACAAAATGACTATTAATGCCGCTAATTGGAGGTTTGATTGGCGAGGCACCTGGACTTAGCAACAACTTATCATATGACTCTTGATAGACTTCATCTGTGAGCAGATTACGTATGCTTAACTGCTTGGTTTGTCGATTAATTGCAATCACATCATTAAACACGCGCACTTCAATATTAAAACGTGATTTAAAGCTTTCAGGCGTTTGCAGCAACAAGGCCTCTCTAGACTCTATCTCACCGCCAATATGATAAGGCAAGCCACAGTTCGCAAATGAAATAAACTCGCCTCGCTCTAACATGATAATTTCAGCAGTTTCTGATACACGTCTTGCTCTTGCTGCTGCAGATGCGCCACCAGCAACACCGCCTACAATCACTATTTTAGTCATGTTCTTCTCCAATAAAATTAACGAATAATATTTCGTCTATCTACCCGATTTGCTCTCAAGCTTTTGCTTACAATCAAAACAGTGACCATAAATATTAAGGCTGTGATGATCGATACTCATACCGTGACGTTCAGCTGCTAACCATAAACGTAAGTCAATCAAAGGATCGGCAAACTCGACTAACTTGCCGCAAGTTAAGCAGATTAAATGCTCATGACGCGGTTTCCCATTGAGCTCATACATCGCAGTTTCAGACTCAAAAAGCCGCCTTACCACTAAGCCGGCTTGTTCGAAATGCGCCATGATTCGGTACACAGTATTGAGGCCCATGGTCTCGCCCTGCGCATTTAACCCCTGATAGATATTTTCGATGGTTAAATGTTGCTTATCGACTTGAGTTAAAAACTTAAGCAACTTGCATCTTTGAGTGGTGACTTTGAGGCCCGAGTCTTTCAATACTGCTTGCATTACACTTACCTAGACACGTCGATACGCGTTACCAGTGTTCAATACTCAGTTGATATTGTTTGTCATCAGCGCTTTACCGTTGATTAAGCTATCAACCACCTTATACCTTGCCCCTTTAACTAAATTCGCCAAGGTTTGACGTGATACACCCATTGATTTAGCCGCTTCCTGTTGCTGCATGCCGAGTAAATCAACTAAGCGCATAGCCTCGATTTCGTCCTCGGCCAGCGGCACCTGCTCTAACTGTGTCATAGGAATGCCATTAGGCTTAAAACAGATATTGGCTCTTTGGCCACAAATAGTTCTGGGGATTTTTGGTCTGACCATGTTACACCTCGTTTATAGCATATGCTATTTATATTCGGTATAGTTCCCATATGCAACCTATATCAGTAGACGAGGAAAATGCTAAAAGCGGCCTAAGCCATGAAAGCACCGTTCGCTGTTTGCATTTGAGCTTTTCAATATCACCTAAACTCAGGCTATAATCGCCACAACTAAGGCAAATGCCGATTGACAGCGTCGTGAGTTGCTCATTTTTAAGCCATATCATTCACTCAATTTTTAAGGATTTCACTGCCGATGACAACTGCTTCGACTAGCCCCTTTGCCGTGTTAAATCAAACCACTGCAACCTCGTTTAATGAGCAGAAAAATCTGATTAAACGGGTATTTAAAGGTAAGCCAGTGCAATGTCCCAGCTGTAAACTGACACTTAAAGTGATATTGCCTGAGCAGGCAAAAGCCGAACAAGCGGCAGGAATTTACTGTGCCAAAGGCTGTACTGATATCGAGCTGGATATGGAAGCCGTCGCGGGACTCTAGCTATCCTAGATTAATCACGCACAAAGATGCTCTTCACATCAACGCCAAAACGACTATGCAAGCACTAAAAATTTAACCTCTCAGTTAAGGCTAGAGATGACCTTGGCTGATCACGGAAGTTGCTTAAGCCGCCCGCGAAAATAATGCCGATAATAGCCCAGCAAATTACTGCCAATAAATAATATCTCCATCAATACCGCCACGGGCGATCCCACTAAGGCATTGTGAACAAGCCAAAAACTGGTTCCGACTATCATCAGTAATCTAAGATCTTTATCCCTTTGACAGAATGCGGCGCGGGTTTGAAACAAGGTACCTATACAACTGATCACTGTCGTTATGCCATTGAAGGTCACGATACTCATTGCCACTGCTGCGCTAGAAAAACACCACATGGCCACCTTTGACGTCGTAAACATGCTGGTGAGATAACGCACTGTGGCTATGCCCATTAAGCCTGCAGCAGTCCATTGCTGCAACAGACAAAAATGAATAGAAATCAGAATACCCGATACAAAAAGGCAGGCGACAATCCGCTCCCGCGCCTTAAATTGAAACGAAATCAGATCGAAGATAATGGCTATCGCCACCAAAATTTGAGACAAAGTAAACGCAGTCAACTTATTAAGCCCCTTAGCTTTAAGCAATAATGCGCACTCAGATTGCAAGCCTTACAGACTTGAGAGCGCAACTTAAGGCTCAGCATCATGGAAATCGCGCTTTAGCGCATTAACTTAAGTTAACTGGGGGCAAAAAACGTTAAAAAGAGTCTTGAAGTCGTCGACGCATACGCGACAAACTGATTGCCGTAATACCAATATAATTAGCTAGCTGACCTTGGCTTAACCGCTCAAGCCAAAATGGTGAATGTTCGCGTAAATACAGATAACGTTGCTCAGGTGTGTGCAGCAGTAAAAAGGCTTCCTTTTGTTCTTTATACAATAATTGCTGTTTAAGTAACCCTAGTTGCACGGGCTGCAGCGAAGTATCATCCAACACGGATAACGGCATTTGGATAAGTTTACAGGCGCTTAAAGCTTCTAATTGGTAACGAGCGGGAATTTGCTTAAGCCAACTGACATACAAAAAACACAATTCACCCTCGAAATAAAACTCCTTACAGCGCTCTGTGCCCTCCTGAGTATAATGGCAAGCGCGCACGATACCATCCACAACAAAATATGCCTGTGACTGCTCATTTCCTTGGCCAAGAAGCACCTCTCCCGCCGGCACGTTCAACGCTTTAAACTGTGGTAAGTAACGTTCAACAGCAGCTTGACTCGCCCCTAACGCAAGCAAAAATTGTTGCAGAGGCTGGCAAATTGACACCTGCAATACAGCAGTCTTTTTTACGTCATCAGGTTCAATCATGCGAGCTACTCAGCGATTTATCACTAAACACTTAACCATTGCCATTCGAGTAAGGGCTCAGCACTCGCTTGCAAACCCCGGCTCAGCGTCACGTTGAATACACTTTTAGCGGGAATACTTCCCACGCCCTTGGGGGTGCCTGTCATCACAATATCGCCGTCATCTAGACTGATAAACGCTTGTAGTTCGGACAATATGGTCTGAGGTTTGTAGATCATTAAATCGATATGCCCCTCTTGCACCAAGTTGTCGTTGATACTCAAGGTAAAATGCAGCGGCGCCTCTGCATAATCAATCGCCACAAACGGACTGAATAACGCTGCACCATCAAAGGCTTTTGCTCGCTCCCAAGGCAATCCCTTAGCTTTTAACTTAGTTTGCAAATCACGTTTTGTGAGATCTAAACCGACGGCGACGCTACTGAAACGGCCATTTTGAAACATAAAACACAGCTCGGTTTCATAATGCAAGGTTTCCCCTTGATGCTCAGAATGAAGCACAGTCGAAATGGCCGAGTTGGGCTTTAAAAATACCACCATATCCTCGGGGATTTCGTTACCTAATTCATGGATATGCTCAACATAGTTACGCCCAATGCAGAGAATTTTTGTCGGTACGATAAGGTTTTCACCTAACACGACTGATTTCATCTTTAATCCTTTTCAAGATAGGGTTGAAATAATTTTAAATAATAAAACCAACTAGTTAACCTAAATTAAATCTAAACATTCAATTGAACTAATCACTGTACTTATGACGAACTCTGCTACACTTAAATCAATATTTCAACGAAAACAGCGATCTAACCATTAATAAACCCATTTTACAGGGACAGTCATAGAAGAGGTTTTCGCACTATGTTAACGCTTACCATAAAACAAAAAATCATCTTTAGTTTTAGTGCAATTGGCGCGCTGCTCATCGCTGGTAGTAGCTTTTTCTACTATTCACTCTCCCAAGTACAAACCGCCTATCAAAATATTGAAACCTTAGCCGTACCGGTGCAAAAGCAGAGTAATAGCTTACAACTAGTGCTATTAAAAATGTCACGCCTTGCCACCTTAGCCCATAGTCAGCAAGACACTGCCGCCTTAACCAAAAGTCAGCAAGCATTTACCGCGCTGCAGAAGAAATATCAAAGTATTGAAAATGAGTTAATTGAGCGAGTTGCAGATCAACCTAAAATGCAGACTTCTCTAGATGAAGCACAGGCAAGATACCAAGCCTATTTGCAGCAAAGCCAAGCCATGTTTAGCGCTAAACTCGCCAATGAACAAGCAAAACGGCAGTACCTGCAACTCTTTGAGCGCTTTAACCATGCCAAGACCAACGCCAGTAATGCGATGATTGATCTCGAAACTCTTTCCATCCCCGATAATCCCACTTTACTCGAAGAAATTGTCGGCACAGGTACTCGCATTGACGACATGCTCTATACGCTAGCCAACACTATGGGGGAACTGATCCACACTCAAAGTTTGGATGTTATTCAATCGCACCAACAGGATGTCGGTATTTTACTGGGGAACCTCACCACTAACTTTACCTTTTTAAAACAACAAACTGATGGGCTTGATACCTTAGGCCTACTGCAAACATTCGAGCAAGAATATGTGATTATCAATACCTTAATCGCAGCGCCTGCCGAACTTTATAAAGTGCAGGAAGCCGTAGTTGAGGCACAACGACAAGCTGAGCAACATTACCTCGATGCCGATAAAGAGTTTAATGCGAATAATCTCGCCTTAGATAAGTTAATCAACTTAGCCGACCGCCGATTTACCAGCCTGCAAACCATCGCCAGTAATGATATTCAACAGGGTCAAACCTTAGCGATTGTACTAGCGCTGGTATTTATCATCATGGTGAGTTTTATCTCCTTCTTCACCTCCAAGGCCATGCTCAATCCCTTGGCCTTAGTGAACGGCGCACTCGCCAGTATCGCCCGAGGGGATTTATCTAAACGCATTCATAAACGCCATAACGATGAATTTGGTGCCCTAATCGATAACATGAATACCTTGAGTGACGATCTTGCCAAACTGTTAACCAATATCAGCCAAAATGCCCATTCATTGGACAGCTCTGCCACCCAAACCAATGAGCAAGGCCAGCGCATCGCCAATGCCGCAACGGCGCAAATCAGTCGAGTCGATGAAACGAAAGCCTTGGCAGAACAGATGTTTACTAGCTCAAATCTAGTGACAGAACAGGCCAGTGAGTCGGCGAGACAAATCAGTCAAGCCTCGAAATACGGTAATCAAGTGAAGCAAATTGCCGATGATAATCGCAATAAAATTGCCGAACTGAGCGCCCGTTTAAGTAGCTCAGTTGAAGTCATGTCTCGCTTGAGCATTCAAAGCGATAATATTGGCAGCATTTTAACCACCATTAGCAGCATTGCCGAACAAACCAATTTGCTGGCACTGAACGCCGCCATTGAAGCCGCCAGAGCGGGGGAACATGGTCGTGGTTTTGCCGTCGTGGCCGATGAAGTGCGATCACTTGCCTCACGCACCCAAGCCGCCACCGCCGAAATTCAAACCATGATCACGGCCCTGCAAAAAGAAACGTCCACGGCAGCCGATGCAATTACTACGGGGCAAAATCAAGCAAATGAGTGTGTCGGACAAAGCCAAAATCTGCAGGATGCTATCACCCACATAGAAAGCACTTTGCATACACTCAATGACATGAGTCTAGAAATCACCCACGCCGCCCATGAGCAGCTAGATTACAGTCAACGTATTGAATCAAGCATGAGCGAGGCGGCGCAAGCAGCGGATCAAAATGCCAATGAAGCCATGGACATGGCCAAACGTAGCAACGAAGTCACCACGCTTGCCCACTCACTCACCAGCTCAGTGGAACGGTTTAAACTCTAGTGAGTTTAGATATTTGGGAATGTCGAAAATGGCATTCGTAGGATGACTAGGCAGAAGTTAGCGAAGTAAAAATAAGCACTTAAAAAGGATCACAGAAGTCGCAAAACCATCTTAGCGACTTCTGTGGCTGTATATCCAATGCCAACAAGTCTGCGGTTAAGCATATTCCATCAAAAATTCATCGAGCTGTTCATTGGCCATTTCAATTTCGTCGCCTTCAAACTGGGCGATATGGAACATGCCCTCGCCTTCGTTAGTAACGGGAATATTGCTGATCCCTATGATGATGCCGTCGGTTGGTGCACGAATCGCCACACTGTCACCGCCGTGGGGGCTGACGATATGGGCAATGATATAACCCTTAGTCACCCGCTGGCCGAGCTTGAGCTTCATATTCACTAAGCCGTCGGATTCGCTGCGCACCCAATAACTGCGAATGGCGCTAACACTCGAGCCCTTATTGCTTACCCGTCCCTTCAACATGCCTAAACTGCGCATCACATTGAGCACGCCCTTGAGGCCGGATTTTATCGACAATTCACTGAAACGTAGCGCCTCGCCCGCCTCGTACAAAATGCACGGAATGCCCTGCTGATTAGCATAACCCCGCATCGAAACACTGCGCGCTTTTGAATGCATAATCAGCGGTGCACCAAAGGCATTCGCCATGGCCAGCATAGTCTCATCGCTGGTATCACAGCGAATTTGCGGCAAGTTGTCTCTGTGAATCGCGCCCGTATGTAAATCAATCACATGGGTTGCATGGACTAATAACTGAGTGGCAAAGAGGTTGGCTAACCGGCTTGCTAGTGCCCCTTTACTGGAGCCTGGGAAGCAGCGGTTGAGATCCCGCCTATCGGGTAAATAACGGGATTGCTGAATAAAACCAAACACATTCACAATCGGCACCACAATCAAGGTGCCCGTCAGATTCTTGGGATTGACTCTGGCTAATAGTCGCCGACAAATCTCGATACCATTGAGTTCATCCCCATGAATGGCGGCGCAAACCAGTAAAGTTGGGCCGGGTTTGGCCCCGTGAAACACTTCAACATGAATATCGAGTTGCGTATCGGTATACAACTTAGCGGCGGCCAGCTTGATCCCCAATTGAGTCCCTGCTGTGACTCGTTTACCTGCTAATTCAAATGCTTCACGTCTTTTTACCATGGCAACTCCCTTGTACTATCGAATGTTGTCCCGCGCGGCTGACTCATATTGGCTAATAGCGCTCGGCTATCACTTATCGCCAGATGTCTAACACGAGAAACTAAAACTCACGTGAAGTTTAAACGATTTATTGCGGCTCAAATTGGTTCAGCCAAGATTTTAAAATCTGCAACAACACAGGTCTATCTTCAGCGCTCACGCCCGCTAACAATGCACTCTGACATAGAATATGCTGCGGCAATGCCTTATCAATGAGCGCCTTACCCTCGGCAGTTAACGAGACATGGACGGCGCGGCGGTCTTCCTTACTGTGCGCCCGCTCTATCAGCCCCTTATTTTCGAGTCTGTCTAAACGGCTCGTCATAGCGCCAGAACTTAGCATCATGCTCTGATAAAGTTGCGAAGGCGAGAGGGTAAACGGCTCTCCCGATCGCCTTAACGTCGCGAGCACATCGAACTCGCCCTGACCTAAGCCAAATTCGCCATGGCATTGCAGCAACACCACTTCGATATATTTCGTTAAACGCGCGATTCGCCCAAGCACAGCCATAGGGATCAAATCATCAGTCACCCCTTGTTGCTGCCACTGGCCGACAATGCTATCCAAACCATCTTCGCTTTCAAGGCCATCTGCTTTGGTGTTCGAAGCCGCTTGGTCTTTATCCGAAGGAATCGCGTTTTTATCCGCTGAACTCGCGTTAGTACCCGAAGGACTCGCGTTAGTATCCGCAGGGCTCATGTGAGTGAGTGTCGTTTTCGCTGTCATAGCTTTATCTCAACATAAAGATTCTTTATATCATTCTTTACATCTTAGTCATTATCTCACAGAATTAAAATATCTTTATATCAAGATACATCTGAAAGAGATTCTTTTTGAACTGTAGCGATGCTGCTTCAACTTACTGTTGTTGATTGGAAATCATCGTGAATGTGCTAAATGCCGCTACAGGTCACTCTTTCAGCAAATCAAACTCAGCTTATTTTTGGAGACAATCCATGCGGTCACCCCAGTCAGAGAAAGCGAATTTATTGCTTCTCGGAATCGCGTTCATTCTTATCGGGCTAAATCTGCGCCCCATTCTCGCCTCGGTTGGGCCTTTACTGCCCAGCATACAAGAGGATATCAGCTTAAGTTTTACCTTAGCGTCTATGCTGACATTGCTGCCCGTGCTCGCCATGGGATTGGGCTGCTTTGCAGGCTTTAGTATCGCCAAACGTTTAGGATTCAATACCGTAATGACGGGATCATTGATCCTCTTGATCATCGCCACGGCGATGCGATTTTGGGCGATGGATGCAAGCTGGCTTATCTGCTCGGCATTACTGGCCGGAGTCGGTATCGCCCTTATTCAAACCATCATGCCAGCCATGATCAAACTCAATTTCGGTGAACGGGTGCCCTTAATGATGGGGCTTTACGTCACCGCCATTATGGGCGGCGCTGCTTTGGCCGCCAGCAGTGCGCCTTTTATCGGGATGAACTTAGGTTGGCGTGCGGGCTTAGGCCATTGGACATGGTTGGGCGTCGTGGCACTGGCGCTATGGCTGATGGTTAAACACAAAGCCGTATTAGCGAATCAAACTACGGAGCAAACTGTGCCGCTTAGCTTTTGGCGTTTTCGTCGCAGTTGGTTATTGGCGATATTTTTTGCTTTAGGTACAAGCTGTTATGTCTGCGTGCTTGCATGGTTAGCCCCCTACGCGGTCGAGCTAGGTTATAGCCAAACTCAATCGGGATTAGTGTTAGGTTTCTTAACCAGTATGGAAGTGATCGCGGGCTTAGTGTTTCCTTGGCTTGCCAGCAAGTCAACGGACAGACGCGCTATTATTGCCCTACTGTGCTTACTGCAACTCATCGGCTTTATGGGACTTGCACTCGCCCCTCAAGTGTCGCTATTTTTATGGGCAGGACTTGCGGGATTAGGCATAGGCGGGATTTTTCCACTCGGATTAATTGTGACTATGGATCATCAACAAAATCCGATGTTAGCGGGTAAATTAACCGCCTTTGTACAAGGTGTGGGTTATACCATTGCCGCCATTTCGCCTTGGATTGCTGGATTAATTCGCGATAATTTCAATAGCTTTAACAGTGCGTGGTTATTGCTCGGTGGCATAAGTCTGATGGCGTGGATACTATCTTGGCAATTTAATCCGCAGGGCTATGCACGCCAATATCAAGTCACCCGCTGCGTATCTTAACTCTCTAATTC